>PCBO01000074.1 GCA_002730975.1 Opitutia bacterium | reverse complement strand
GGAAGGTTTTGATGGAGCAGATACACTTCACTGAGTTGAACTCCTATCTTTTTGACGGGGTTCAGCGCATTCATCGGTTCTTGGAAAATCATGCCGACTTCGTTGCCCCTCACTTCCCTGATTTCTTCGGGGGAAAGCTTGAGCAAGTCTTTTCCTTCAAAGGAAATGCGACCGCTTAGAATTTTGCCCATGGGCTTGGGTAACAGGCGCATTACAGAAAGGGCGGTGACACTCTTCCCGCAACCTGACTCGCCTACCAACCCTAGCGTTTGCCCTTGCGTCACCTCGAGGCTTACGCCGTCCAGAGCCTGCACCTCTCCTTCGTCCACCTCGAAGGAAACCGATAGGTCCCTTATCTCGAGTAAAGGTTCGCTCTGATCTTCAACACTCATTCAAGCAGCATGAAAACTCTCAATTATTTTTGTACTTCTCATACACCCTAACTGTTGGCTTTTCGGCAACGGGCTTGCCTTCTTTCTGGGCCTTCAGGATTTTATCCTTCGCCGACTCCTCGATCCAGAAGACCTGAAATTCCTCGTAATCACGGGTTTCCTTTGGTCCCCAATCCTCAGGGAATTTGACCCAGTTCCAATGGCCAACTCTGAGCCAAGGCTTTTTCCATGCAGGAACATAAACGCCATGATCGTGAATCATGGTACTTAGCTGATGCGCCATTTCGGTTATTTTGCCCAAGTCTTCTTCGGGACGATAAAGATCAATTAGGTGATCGATCTCCCTGACCGCCGTCTGGGTGAAATTATTGGTGCTGGGCTTGGTCGTGAGATTTGGCTTTAGTGAACCGTCGGCTTCAAACTTCGAATCGCCGGTTTCTTCGTACGCGTTGTCGGAATGATAAGGCTCCCAAAAGCGAGGGAACAATTCTACGAAAGAGTTGAAGGCCGAAAAGACAACTTGATGATTCTTTTCTCCTGCAGTTTTCCACGCCGCAGTTCGCTCTAGGATTTTTAGCTTCAGTTCAAGCCCGGCCTTCTTCGCTTCCTCCTTCAGCACAACTAGAACATCTTCGTAATGCTTGTAACCGGTCATTACCTCGACCGAGAGCCTCTCGCCCTTTTTGTTGACTAGAATTCCATCGGGGCCTCGTTTCGAATATCCGGCTTTCGCAAAATATTCGGTTGCTTTCTCCACTGAAAATTCACGAGCTCGCAAAGTTGGGTGCGAACGAGCTCCGTATCCATCGGCCATAGTATTCATGCGAACGTAGTCACCGCGAAAGATTTTCTTTAGGATCAAGTCGAAGTTCATCGCGTGATGTAAGCCGATTCGTGCATCCTTGTTATCCAAGGGTGGCTTTTGGGAATTAATCCGCATTGCATATGAAGGTGGCGGAATTTGGTTGAAAAAAGTGAGCTTAGTTAAATATCCGTTGACTACCAACGGGTGCTCGTCCGGGATTTTCTCGTACCAAAACTCGGTCTTCGCGAGGCCGAACATGTCAATCCCCCCCTTGAGGAAGATTTCGAATGCCTTGTTGTAATCTCGGATCACTGTTACGTGAATCCTGTCGGGGTTGAAACGATACCGGTGAAATTTCTTTTGATTCGCCCACCAGTCCTTCTGTCGAACCAAGGTTACTGATTTTCCCTTATCTATATTTTCAGGCAACGCTACATATGGTCCTGTGGTAGGCTCTGGTTTCCATTGGTACTTTTTTAGGAATTCGCCATCCAGTTCAATGTAAAAATGTTCGGGAATAGGGCGAAGCGAAACGCGTTCCACGACATCCGGTTTGGCCTTGTAGAACTTGATCGAAAGGGTTTTCTCATCGTAAAGCGTGACTTTGAGAAATTTATCTTTTCCGTAAAAGTCGTTATACCAGGGTGCCTGCACATGCTTGCTCCTCATGAAATAAAAAGTAAAGAGGAAGTCACTGGCTCGTACTGGATTCCCGTCGCTGTAGCGAGCATCGGGATCGAGTTGGAAGAAGACGGTCTTCCCGTCTTTGCCCACGGCCCATGACTTGGCCAATCCCGGGTAGTAACCGTCGGAATTTGGATGAGGCATCACCAAGGACAAGGCGTTATAATCAAGCAAATAGCTTCGGAAGGCGCCATTGGCATCCGGACCAATCGTCCGGAGGGTTCTTGGGAAATCGCTCATGAAAACGTTCCATGTGCCCCCTTTCTTTGCCTTAGGCGAGGCAAACTCGGACTCGTCGGATCCATCCTCCCATTCAAGGTCGGCAGGAATTGCCGATGTGTTCTCGATTGAAAAAGCGTCCGGATGCTTCGAGTAGAACTCCAGCACGTCCTCCGAGCAATGAGCGATGAGAGGATGTGCTCTTCCATTGGCATTCACGAATTCGCCTTTCTCCAAGGTTTCATCGACTGTCCCGGCCGAAGCGATGGTCGGGACGGCGATCGATTGATTGCCCTCTGCAAGTTGCCGAGCGAATTCACGGGCAAACTCCCTTCCGAACTCCCTGGCCAGTGTTCTGGCAAATTCTCGGTCTATCTCCCTTCCGTCTCGAGAGGATTCCTCGGAAGAAGTTTTTGCCACATCTTCCCTGGGTTGTTTGAGCTTATGGTCATCACACCCGGCGAGGAGGATAAGGCTGGCCGTAAGGAACGGATTAATTCGTAAATACATACTTTTCATTTTATTCGTAGGTTGAGAATTTTTTTGGGTCAAAAGCTTCTCGCACTGCCTCCCCCACAAAGGTCACGAGGGTAAGTGTGAGGACTAGAGCCGATACGGTTGAGATCACTATCCACGGCGCGATCCTTAAATTACTAACGCCTTGCTTGAGAAGCTCGCCCCAACTTGGAGTAGGAGCAGGCAATCCGTAGCCAAGAAAATCGAGAGCCGTGATCGAGGAGATCGCCGCCGCAACGGTGAAAGGAGCAAAGGTCACGAGAGTGGAAATGACGTTGGGCAGAAGGTGGCGGAAAATAACCCGGAACGGGCTTGCCCCGAGAACTCGGGCCGCGGCGACGTAATCCCGGGCCTTCTCTTTATAAACCGCAGCCCGCACATAATAGGTCATTCCCGTCCATGAGAAAAGAACCATGATGAAGAGCAGCGAGGCAACCTGCCAACCGATTCCCCACCACCCCGGCATGACGGATACGAGGATGATCACCATATAAAGAAATGGCACGTTGGCCCATATCTCGACCAACCTGAGACCAAGGATGTCGGTTTTCCCACCGAAGTATCCCATTAGGCATCCTGCGCAGATGGCAATGATGTAGATTAGTATAAGATAGCCGAATGAAAAGATCATGGCGATCCTGAAGCCGTAAAGCAAACGGGCCAGCACGTCCCTCTCGGTCTTGTCCGTACCGCAAAAATGGCCATCGGCTAAGCTCGGGGGTGAAAACCCTGTGGAGTCCTCTTTGGCATAATCCATTTCGAAAGGATCGTATGGAACAGGGGGCATGAGCACCCAGTGGCTCGAATCATCTTCCTGAAATTTTCTTTTCAGTTCCCGGTAATTGGTTTCGTACTCGTAGTCCAATCCAAAGGTCTTTCCGGCTATTTGACTACCGTAGGTCGGAAAAAAAAGCTCGCCTTCATGCCAAACGAGCAAGGCTCTCTTGTTTACGAATAATTCTCCCAGCAAGCTGAATCCAAATAAAAAGAAAAGAAGCAGAAAAGACCAGTACCCACGTTTGATCGAACGAAAGCGCTGTAGTTTTTTCCGGGTTATCGGATTAAGGCTGGGTTTCCTTATCATTCGAACCGTACGCGTGGATCAACGAGAGCAACCAAGGCATCGGACAATACGTTGCCCAACAGCATGAGTGTGGCAGAAAGCGTAAGTACCCCCATGACTACCGGATAATCACGATCAATGACCGAATTGAATCCCAGCAAACCAAAGCCATCTATGTCGAAAATAGTTTCGATCAGGAAGGAGCCGGTAACGAAAAGTGTTACCTGATGGCCAACGTTCGTTGCCAAGGGAACGAGGGAATTACGAAGGGCGTGCTTGCGAACTGCGTTACGGAAGGAAACCCCCTTGGCCATGGCCGTACGAACGTAATCGGCAGACAGGTTGTCCATCAGATGGTTTTTCATAAGCATGGTAACGAACGCAAACCCCCCGATCAAGTAACAGCACAATGGCTGAAACGTATGAGCTGACAAATCCTTTAATTGAGCCCACAGTGAAAAATCGTCAAAACCGACACTTGTAAGCCCTCCCATCGGCAACCAGTCCAATTTTACGGAAAAGAAAAGGAGCAGAAGGGACCCCAATGCGTATCCCGGGACTGCATAGCCCACGAAGATTAGGATGGAGGAAAGGTCATCAGGAAGAGTGTTATGCCTTACGGCTTTGTATACGCCCAATGGAATGCAGACGAGGTAGGTGAGGACAAACGTAAGCAACCCGAAATATGTCGAAACAGGCAACCGCTCGGCGATAACGTCGGCAACGGGCTCACCAAAACGGGTGGACTCTCCAAAGTTCCCCTGAAGCACCCCCCCATAACTTTTCATGAAAAGCTCGGCTACCGGCTTAGCGTTCGGCTTATCGGGTTTTTTCTCCTTCATCCGGATGTCCCAATTCCCAAGCAAAGCGGCACGGTTGAGAATTTGCACACCCCCGGTCCCGTCTCGCTGGACTCGGATTTTTTCGCGGGCTCGTTCGACGAATGATTCGGGTCGGTCCGCTTCATTTCCATCTATTTCACCGTTTTTGTCGATGTCCAGCAAGTCAAAGTCAATATAACGAGAAAGGTGGTCGGGGACTTCGTACTTCTGTAAATAGCCGTCCCGGTTCCAATCCAGTTCCGAAAGGTGGAAGCTTGGCAAGCTGACACGTTCAGACAAAGTCTTTTCATCTTTCAAGAAACGGATTTCCCGAAATTCGGTTTCTCTGGGAAGAACCCCGAGCCAGATCAGGTAAGCCTCCCAATGGGGTTTGTCGAAACCGTACAGCCGTTTCATTTGCTCGAGCTGTTCATTGGAGAGGGCTTGCTCGGTACCTGTGCCTTTGCCTCCTCCTCCTTCCTCGGATACTTGTTGCATCTGCATCATGGCTTGCTCCAAAGGCCCACCGGGAGCCAATCGGGTAATGGCAAAGACCATAATACTAATTCCAAGCAAAGTCGGGGGAATCAACAGAAGTCTTCTGATGAAATAATCTCGCATGTTCGACTCCCACTCCTACACGCACGAATCAATTGTTCAAATACAAATCTTCATCTTGCCGAAAGGTCCTATTTACTTTTTCTTCTTTGTTAGATGTTCTTTCCTCTCATGCAGGCACTTTCCGTATTAGAAATTCTTCGAGCGCAGAAGAAGCTGCGCAATTCCGTCCGGGGCCTTCTGGGTGTTATCTTCTGCTTGTCCATTTGGTCATGCGAGGCGACCAGCAGCGTTGAGGAGGCCTCACGGGATGGTATTCTCATTATGGGAAATACGGCCGAACCCAAGGGACTGGACCCGCACATTGTAAGCGGTGTTCTGGAGAGCAATATCATTCGTGCTCTTTTCGAGGGATTGGTCGGAGCCCATCCATCCAAGGATGGAGTGGCGTTGCCGGGAGTCTCCGAGAAGTGGTATCCAACCAACGAGGAACGTCCCGACGAATGGGTCTTCGAGCTTCGCAAGGATGCTCAATGGTCCGATGGA
The DNA here is from genome assembly GCA_002730975.1 of Opitutia bacterium. Taxonomy (GTDB): domain Bacteria; phylum Verrucomicrobiota; class Verrucomicrobiia; order Opitutales; family Seribacteraceae. Next base: position 4,032 of record PCBO01000074.1, on the reverse strand, counting down.
GCCCCACTTACCGCGGATGACTTTCTCTTCTCCTTTCGTCGTCTGCTTACCCCCGCCCTCGCGTCAGACTACTCTTTCATGCTTTACTACATTCGAGACGCGGAACCCTATCACAAGTCGCAGCGTTCCTATCTCCTTAGCCGAGGCGACGCCAATTTCACCGACGAATGGTGGGCTTCCCTCAAGGAGGTCGACTTCGGTCCGAACGAAGAGGCCGAGGAGGGTTCCTTCAATTTCAAGGGACTAGATTTTCTCACCGCTGAAGAATTGAAGAAGCTTAGGGCCAAACCCGAACTTTTTGCTTGGCCCGAAACCGCGCTCGCCAAAACCCGAACGAAACTCGTCGCCCAAAACCTTTCATTTGCCGAAAGCAAAAGAGATTTATGGGATCTGATCGAGTTCGGGGCCACCGCTCCCGACAAGCACACTCTCAAGGTGAAGCTCAACTCTCCTATTCCTTTTCTGCCCGAGATCACCAAGCACTACACTTGGTATCCAGTTCCCAAGCACGCAGTCCTCAAGCATGGTAAGATTGGAGACCGTTTCACCGACTGGACGAAACCCGGGAATCTCGTTGGGAACGGCCCCTTCAGCCTCAAGTCTTGGCGCTTTAACGACCACATCGAAGTGACTCGCAATCCCCGATACTGGGACAAGGACAACGTCGGCTTGAACGGCATCCGCTATCTTCCGATCGCAAACTTATATACGGAGGATCGGATGTACTATGACGGGCAGATGCACGTAACCTATACCATTGCGTCTGAGCTTATCGAATATTCCCGAAAAAATTACCCCGAGCATGTTCGCAACGAACTTTACCTTGGCACCTATTTTATCCGTACCAACGTCACCCACGAGCCTTTTACCGATCCGCGAGTACGGCTTGCGTTCTCTCTCTCCCTGAACCAAAAGTCCCTGATCGACAATGTTCTCAAGGGTGGTCAAAAACCTGCCGGCGGTCTCGTTCCACCCTTCGGCGAATATCCTGCCTCAGACGTCGTGACATTCGATCCCGAACGCGCGCGGAAACTGCTTGCCGAGGCCGGATTCCCGGGGGGCAAGGGACTCCCCGATATCGAGTTCCTAACCACCGACAAAGAATCCTCAAAGGCCACGGCCGAGGCGTTGCAAGCCATGTGGAAGGAGCACCTCGGAGCCACCATCAAGATCAAGCAAATGGAGTGGACTTCGTACATCACCTCCATGTTCGACAAGGATTATGATCTCGCTGCAGGTGGCTGGATCGGCGACTACTTGGACCCCCTCACTTTTCTTGACATGTGGATGAAGGACGCGGGCAACAACCGAACCGGTTGGCACAGCGAGGAATTTCAGAAAATCCTCGGCGAGGCCGCTGAAACGGGGGACCCCACGAGCCGTTACACTTTACTCTCCAAGGCCGAAGCTTTATTCCTCAAGGAACGCCCGATCCTTCCCGTATACTGGTACACGCGTAACTACCTGCTCCATCCGGACGTGAAAGGTTGGCATCCCCTCATTCTCGACAACCATCCCTACAAGTTCCTCCGCCTCGAGCCGGGTTCCGAGGGAAAGAAGGACTGACGCCGTGTTTCGTTTTCTCATAGGTCGTTTGCTTCAGGGTTTGCTTGTCCTGTTTGCGCTTTATACCATCACTTTCTTCTTGGCCAAGGCCATGCCCGGAGAGCCTTTCACTTCCGAAAAGAACGTTTCCGCGGAGACCAAGGCCAACATTCGCAAGCTATACGGCTTGGACAGGCCTATTTGGGAACAGTACTATGTTTACCCCAAGAACATCATCACTGAGGGTTCCTTCGGCGTGTCCACCAGTAAGGGCCGGTCTGTTGGTGACATCATAGCGCAGTCCTTTCCCAATTCCCTTCTCCTCGGCCTTTGCGCTCTCGGCTTTGCTGTTGGCATCGGAGTGCCCATCGGGGTGCTCTCCGCCGTTCGCAGGAACAGTTGGGTGGACTGGAGTTGCATGGCCGTCGCCATGGTCGGCATTTGCGTACCCTCGTTCACCATCGGGCCGCTTCTGCAAATCTACTTTGCCGCCCATGTACCCGGGTTGAAAGTGGCGGGATGGGGGAATCCGCAGGACGTTCTTCTACCTGCTTTCACGCTTGGTCTGGTTGCCGCCGCCTACCTTGCGCGACTTACTCGGGGTGGCATTCTGGAAGTGCTCTCGCAGGATTTCGTCCGCACCGCTCGGGCCAAGGGTTTGTCACCTGCCAAAGTCATCATAAAGCACTCCCTCCGCGGCGGTCTCATTCCAGCCGTGGCTTATCTCGGGCCCGCCTTCGCTGCACTCATAAGCGGGTCCTTCATCGTGGAGACTATCTTTCAAGTGCCCGGCATGGGCCAACACTTCGTTAATGCCGCCACCACCCGCGACGAGTTCCTCCTGCTGGGCGTCTCTCTCTTCTTTGGGTTTCTCATAGTGGTAATGAACCTTCTCGCCGACATTCTCACCGGGCTCCTCGATCCCCGTGTGCGTATTGCGGGTCAATCCGACTGACGTTATGCCGAAAGAAAACGCTGGCGTCACCAAGCATGGATCCTCCCTCTGGAAGGATGCTCGGCATCGCATGGCCCAAAACAAGTTTGCCATTGCCAGCTTGGGCGTGATTGTGCTGATGATTCTTTGTTGTTTCGTGTTCGCTTGGTTCTGCAAGGACCCCAACAAGGTAAACCTCGTCAACAAGTTCGCCACTCCTTCCGGAGACCACTGGTTCGGTACGGACGCTCTTGGCCGCGACCTCTTTGCCCGCATACTTTACGGCGGACAGGTTTCCATCCTCGTCGGCTTGATCGCCACTGCCGTGTCCGTTGCCATAGGCATAGTCTACGGTGCGGTTTCCGGTTTTGCGGGAGGTAGGATAGACGCCGTGATGATGCGGGTCGTGGACACCCTTCTGGCCATTCCCTTTCTCGTTCTCGTGATCGTTCTCCAGGCCACCCTCAGCACTTTCTCCGGCGACGCCACCAATTGGATCGTGGAGAACTGGGGATGGAACAAGGAGTTAACCGGTCGTCTCACCAACGTGGTACCTCTTTTCTTCGCCCTTGGCCTTTTCGGCTGGCTCACACTTTCCCGCATCGTACGTGCTCAGGTCCTTAGCATAAAAGAGCGCGAATTCGTGGAGGCTGCCGTGGCCCTCGGTTACTCCAAGGCCCGCATCCTATTTCGCCACGTCGTGCCCAACGTATTGGGCCCCACCATCGTGTACTCGACCCTCACCGTCCCCGGATTCATCATGTACGAGGCCATCCTCTCCTTCCTCGGTCTAGGCGTGGAATCTCCCAACAGCTCCTGGGGCGTTCTTATCAAGGAAGGCGCCAACTTCCTCGAGACGGAGGTCCAGCTGCTCCTCTTGCCCGGCCTCTTCTTTTCTCTCACCCTCTTCTCGCTTAACTTCCTCGGCGACGGTCTCCGCGACGCGCTCGACGTAAAGGCATCCAAAGACTGATGAGCCTCCTCGAGATCAAGAACCTGAAGACCTACTTCCACACCCGTGCGGGCATCACCCGGGCGGTGGACGACGTCTCCTTCTCCATAGATAAGGGGGAGATCGTCGGCGTGGTCGGGGAATCGGGCTCGGGCAAGTCCGTTACCTGCCACACCATGCTCGGTCTCCTGCCGTCGCCTCCCGCTAAGGTGGAAGGCGGCGCGGTAACCTTCGATGGCGATGAACTCCTTCACCTCCCGCCCCCTATCCTTCGGGCCATCCGAGGCAAGCGCATATCCATGGTTTTCCAGGATCCCATGAGCTGCCTCAACCCTTACCTCACCATCCTCGACCAAGTGGCTGAGCCCATCCTCATCCACGAGAACGTCTCTCGCGAGGAAGCCGAACGCCGGGCCATCGAGATGATGAAAAAGGTCGGCATTCGAGACGCCGAGCAGCGAGCCCGCTCCCACCCCCACGAATTTTCCGGCGGCATGCGCCAGCGCGCCATGATCGCCATGGCCCTCGTCACCAACCCGGACCTCCTCCTCGCGGACGAGCCCACCACCGCCCTCGACGTCACCGTGCAGGCTCGCATCCT
>PCBO01000073.1 GCA_002730975.1 Opitutia bacterium | reverse complement strand
TGCAATCAGACAAGGACTCTCTCTTACACCCTGCTGGATGGTGAATTCACCTTCCTGGTTACGGCTGTCGGACACGTCGAGAGAGACCCTCTCACCCTGCTCGGCGGCACCGTTGCGAAAACGGTTGCTTTTACAATGAAGGAGTTTCTTGTAGAAGAGACTCGGATGAAGGGAGGAGACATCGGCGGAGCGGAAATGTCCGACATGCTACGTGCGGCGTTCCAGCATGCATGTGTGGAGGCAGACGGCATCTGTGCACAACCCGCTTGTGAGGAGGAGGTGAAGCGTTGCCGCCCTGGATGCACCGTGACTGCCGTTCTCGTGAATCATACGAGATTGGACTGCTTTGCGTTTCTTCAGCTCGGAGACTGCTTTGCGATGCTGATCAACGCCGCCACGGGAGAGGTCAAGTGGGAAACCCAGGAGAACTACTTCACCGACCCGAATGAGCTCGATCGGTACGGCAAGGCCGGGTCGATGAAGGTTGAGACCATCGGCACTCGCATGAACACATTTGAAGAAGAGCGAAGGGTCGACACGACTATCCATTTTGTTGAAGGCCCGAATCAAGGGCTCAGTATCCCCGTACCGGAGGCAGCGCGGGTGCTGAAGTGCGGCATGTTCCTCCCAGAGGAGCTCAAGGAAACTCAGCGCGTGCCTGTGGTGGGCTTCATGCCTCTTCCCGTGAGCCCTGACCCGCTTGCGTTTTTCTTCGGAACACCAGGACTCTTTTACAAGAACTCCTTTGGTCCACCTGATCCTGAATGGGACACTGATCAGAGAAAGGTCAGGCTTGCGATATTTCTGGCAAGACCGTCGTCGCGGATGTGTGATGATTATCGTTTGCTGATGAAAGACACCGGGCTCCAGAAGTTGTGGACGGATCACCCAGATCTTTGGAAAAAGTACTCTCGGCAGTGCGAACAAGGGGAGGATTGGCTCAAGCAGTGCAAAATGCGCGTGTGCCACATTGTTCCCGATCAGAATTGGAAGGAAGCGGTGGACAGGGCGTACAAGGAGATCCTCAAGTCTGGCGTTCTCGAAAAGAACGTCACGCTGCTGAGCGACACGCAAGCCGCGCTCGATGCACTGGTGCACTTTGCGACGATGGTGCTCAGCGACAACACTGTCTCCGCTGGGGCGTTGGTACTCGTACCAAAGGCGGTGGCGAGCGGTGCCGCCGGTGAAATGTGATGAGCGGTGAAGGAAGAGAGAGAGAGAGAGAGAGAAAGAGAAAGGGGTGCCGCCAGGCCTATTTTTATCTAGCGCAGTGCGCTTAAGCCTCTCCCCGCCCTTTTTGCCTCCCGCGCTGGTGGCGGATGGCTGGCTGCGCGCGCGGCGGCCGGTCAATTTAGCGGCGAAGCTCCTTGTAGCACTGATCACAACATGCGTGTCCGCACGGAAGCGTCGCTGCCTTCTTGGAGCAGTCAAACGTACACTTTGTTAAGGTGACAAGTCACGCGCGCCATGCACAAGGGACACTTCATTGGATCAGGAGCCGCTTTGGCGATCATTTTGTCCATGCACCCTTGGCAGATGCACTTGTGGCCACAGGGCACCAAGATCTTCAGCTTATCTCCGTGTTTCACGTAGCACACGCAGCACTCGCCTTTGCTTTGCTCTGTTACCCTTTGCCTTTTCGCAGGCCTTACTTCTTCTGTCTCTTCCTCCTCGCTGTCTAATTCGCAATCGAAACATTTAGCAAGCACAAGTCGGGCGTACTGCTTTGCTTTAGCAGTGCCTTCCTGCTCCAGTTGATACAACGCTTGTACAACCCCTTGGGTTTCAGCAATCGCCAGCTGGTTGTGCGGGTTGTACCCAGCCAAGGCAGAGAGTGCACCTGCGGCGCTCTGCTTTGCTTCAGTAGTTCCGTCCTTTGCCAGCTCCACCAAAGGCCCAATGCCTCCGGCTTCAACAATTGCATTCTGGTTTTGCGGCGTGTTCTCCGCCAAGCAGAAGAGTGCACCCGCGGCGTTTTGTTTTGCGCGAGGAGTGCCCTCCGTTAACAGCTTCACCAAAGCCTCAATGCCCCCGGTTGCAGCAATCGCTGCCTTACGGTCGGGATTATTATGTCCCAAAACCAACAGTACTGCTGCGGCGTTCTGCTTCGCGTTCGGCGTGCCGAAATCCGCAACCTTCACCAAAGACGGAATGCCTCTAGCTGCAGAAATCAACACCTTGTTGTAGGTGTTGTACTCAGGCACGTTCGCCAAGTCCCAGAGCACAAGTACAGCGTACTCCGTAGCCATAGCAGTACCCTGCGCCGCAAGGTCCACCAAAGCCTGGACACCCCCGTCTTTAACAATCAACACCTTGTTGTTGATGTTGTTCTCTGCCAACACGTACAGTGCAACTACCGCGTTCTCCTTTTCTTCACGGGTGCCGTCGGTTAACAGCCTCACCAAAGGCGCAATCCCTCCGGCTGCACCAATCGCCTCCTTGTTGTCGTTGTTGTTTTGACCCAAGGTAATGAGCAAAGCCGTAGCGTTCAGTTTTGCTTCAGTAGTTCCGTCCTTTGCCAGCTCCACCAAAGCCCCAATGCCTCCGGCTGCAACAATCGCCGCCCGGTTGTCGGCATCCTTCTGAGCCCTTTTCGCAAGCAACAACGCAACCTGCGCCTTAACATCATTGCTGCTGTCCGGTAGCACCAGCTGCTGCACCAAATAATCTTCTGCCATGGGTCACCGGGTGACCAAAGACCTCCACGTGCTCTATTTATATTGCACCCCAGCCGTTTAAAGTGGCCACAAAAAACGTTTTCGCAACGGCCATGTACCCAATTTTATTAATACGCTAATGGCATGGCCCCATCCCTACTCAAATTTTGTCCCTTTGAAATGTCTTTCTTCATCAAAACTTACAAAGTCAATGCTTGACGGTAAATCACACCCATTATATGGATTGTAAGCCCCCCAGCGCTTAATAAACCTTTTAATGCTTGGAAGTGCACGAACAAGGTTTTCTTGCAATGGTGTCCTTGTTTGCACAAAGTAACAGTCGGTATGAAGTGTCTGCAGAATCACGTGCCACAAACTGTCCGGAAAATTGCCCTGCATATTCGGCCTGTCGAGTTTGGATCGCTCGGGTTTTTCACGAGGTTATATATAGTCTCAAGACGCTGCCGTTGGAATGCGTTTTTATTCCTTTGGGCCGTTTTCACAACGGCCCCATTGCCGTTGAGGCAGCCGTTGGTGCACAAAAATGTATCCCAGCTTTTTATTGTCTTAAAAGGCCAGCCTGCCTGCCTCCTACAAACTCAACAAAAAATGTCTCACAACTACTGCCAAGACTGGGATTTCCCTGCAGTCGACGTGCATCACTACCCCTCACCCGTGGACGCTAGACACTTCATCGCTCAAAAGGAGGAGCCACCGCCGCCGATGCTTTTGCCTGTGTCAGAGGAGGAGGAGAGAAGGAGGAAGATCCTCGTGAGGCCCACTCCTCACCGCATTCGGCTGCAGTCGTCGGATGATGATGATGATGAGGTGCTTTAGTGAGTGTGAAGACTAAGATCAAAGCTTCAACCTCCCCTCGCCTTCTTCTCCCTCTTTATCCCCTTCTTTTCCTTTATTATCTCCTTCTTTCTCCTTCTTTTCACTCACCCTCCAGCTGAAACTGACCACGAACAAGGACGTCGCCAGCAATGGCAGCATCAGGCAAAGCGCCGTGATTGCGAATCTATCAATGGACTCTGGGCCAGTGCTCGTCGTCGTTTGGTTATCGGATTTAGCGACACCTGGCGCAAATCCGGAGTAGTTGCTCCACGCGGTGGTTGCGTTGGTCTTGTTCTTGTGGCACGCCATCTGCTGCGCAATGATCGACGAGCGCGCAACGGCAGGGATTGAGCACTTGTTCTGTCCCTTTGGGCGCGTTTTGCCACACGCACAGGGCGTGAAGTCCTCGTCGTTGTAGCTTGTGCTGTAGAAGTTAGGCGGGGCCTGCCTGCAGCTGGTCTTTTCCGAGTTAACAATGGCGTTAGGGTCGCCTTTTCCGCCTTCTTGGCCGCCGCAGCCTTCGCACGGACACTTGAGGCAGCTCGACTGTCCGGTGTGGTTGTTGTACTCGCCAAACGGGCAAGGGTAACACAGCGTGCTCGCCTCGTACGGAGCGTAGGTGCCTGGGCCGCATGGGGTACACTCCAGTGCCGAAGGCGAGTACAGCCTTGCAAAGGCGCTGTAGGTGCCTTTGGCGCAAGGCACCTTCTGCATCGCGGCGAGCGTGGGCACCCACTGATTGCCTTGCGGCGAGCCAATGTCGTTGGCGCTTGAGTACGTAGGGCCCTTGAACCGGTAGCCGGGAGGCACGCCACCGCGCCTGCATGCGCTTTCGGATTTGGACCCTACCTGTGCCGTCGCCGTGTTCTCGGGACACTGCTTGCACGTCTCCTGGCCTTCCTCGTCCTGGTACGTGTTCAACGGACATGGACACATGTTGCCGTAGTTGGTGACGGAGCACACCGACATGCTACCGGTGCGACCGAGCCGAGGACAGCTGAAGCCTTTGAGGCACGGCCAGCACCGACTCGGAGCGCTGTCGGCGTAGAAGGCGTCGATGCCTGGCTGGATGGCTGGCATGCTAAAAGTGCCACCCGGACACCGCATGCACGAACCGCCTGGTCGAGGGTTGTAGCTTCCAGGAGAGCAGGGCGTGCAGACTCGGCTGTACTGCTCAGGAGTGGCGCGGATTCCGTACGTGGCCGCGTTCTTCTCGCCTTCAGGACCGAGCGTCGCGCGGATGTACCTCCCGGTCTGCACCGTCGACCCGGCGTCGATGGTCGGCAACCGCGCGCCTTCGTAACCCGCCATGCACGGCACGCACACCGCCGCGGCGCGGATGGCCTTGGTCCTCCACTGCCTGCTGTCTTCGCGGAAGCTCGGGTGGATCTTGGCCTTGGATGCGCTGTCCCACTTGGTGGCGCCACCACCGAACACATCGGCTTTGTTGTAATTGGGAAAGTCACTGAAGTACTCCGCGTCGGGCCAGCGAGGAGTAGACGGACCGCCACGGCCCGACGCAGCCACGGCACCGTTCTGACTTGGTAGCCCTTCGTACAGGTGAGCGTTGCTGCCGCTTCCTCCAACGGTGTTGCATATGCCATCCCTTCGCTTCCAGCAAGGCGCCACGGACTCCTTGTCGCCAACCGGCATTGGCTCCACTTTGCTGCTGCCTGCATCGAACGCCAGCTGCTCCATGACCGCGCGCTGCTCCTTGACCATCTCCTCGTAACTGGTCACCCAGCTCTGCGGCTCCTCGCGCAGAAGGCCGTAGTTCCCTTCTTGCGGGTAGTAGTACGTAAAGGTGTTGTACGCCGCGTCCTGGTCGTACCGGTTCACGCCTATGCCGCAGCCCGTGCCTGAGTCGCGGTGAATCAGCACCGCCAGCTCGTAGACCAATCGCTTTCCCTCGATCGCCATCAGGCCGTCGTACGTCACGCGGGCGTAGTAGCGCGCGTCAGGGTCGGTTGCGGGGTGTCCAAGATCGGACTGCTCCAGGTTGACCGCTCTGGCAAACAGCCGCGTGTCCCCGGTCCCTGCCGGAACCTTGGTCGAGAAGCTCTGATCGGTGAGGTTTGCAAACTTCACCACGCTGGCAATGACGCTGCAACGCTCCTTACCCGTCGATTGCTGGCACTGACTGGGCCACACCACGGGCACCTTGGCTTCGAGGGTGCACGCTGTGGACACTCTGGCTTCGCTGCTGCGCAGGTAGTCGCTGAAGGCGTCAAAGTGGCAGGTGAATTCTTTTTGGTAGTTCAGGTCATAATTGTTGGCCCCGCCTCCGATGTTTCGATTGGCCTTGACGGTGATCTTCGGTTCCGGCTTCAGCGTATCCTTCTCCACCACGATCTCGTACAGCGTGGTCTTCTTGTCGCCGCCGCTTCCAGTGGCACCGGTCGACACAAGCGGAACGTATCGATTTGCGGTGACCGTTGAAGGCAGCAAGCCAGTGCCGCCCTCGTTTGCGGTCTGGCCAGGTCCCACCTTGAGGCACACCGAATTGTACAGCGCCAACGAGAAGTACATCATGCCAAAGTCAGTGCATCGCTTGCACTGCTGCTCCTTGGTCCAGTACTTGTCGTGCGTCCAGTAGGTTCCGTTTTTCGTGAGATCAATTGTTTGAATACCGAAAAGGTCCACTCCGGGAACCGTTAGACTGTACTCGTTGCGTTTGCCTCTGTAGATGGGACCCCAATAAGATTTCATTGCCATGTTGTCGGAGTGGCAGAACATCTTCAGTCTGTAAAACGGCTGCTCTTTTGGATTGTCGATGCTGTGTGCAACCAAGCTCTCGTCGCAATGGCCGCACGTCTCGCCAGCAGGGGCCCAAGCAATCGACGCAAAGCGGGCCGTTGTAGTAAGCTGCGTTTCAGCGGGCATGTATCCATCGTTTTTCCCCGTACGAAAGGCTACATTGGGACCACTAGCAATGCTTTCTTTTATTGGAGAACACCTATTGTTCCCGTCGCCGTATCCGTTGGAGTTGTCGCAGACGTGCTGAGTGCTGCAATCCCAAAACTGCCTGACGGAATCCTCCAGCCTTTCCCCGAAGTTCCCTCCCGATGCCTTCTTGCAGCACTTGTTGTAACCGTCCGCAAACGGACAGCAAGGGCGGGCCATGACCGGAGACGTTTGTTTGGTTCCGCTCGGCACGGCGAAGCGGTAAGCGTTCCCAACGGCAAAAGCAGCCTCGCTCTGCGCTCCATCCGGGCCCTGCTTCCACACCGGAGGGTTGTTCAGCCTTGCCTGCGTGGAGTACCTCCCGGCTCCGCACATGTCGTGCTGCAGGTAGATGGGGTACTGGTCAATGTACGTGCCGTCTTTGAGTGCCTCGTCCCAGTCGCGCCACGTGTACCCTCCAAAGACGTACTCCCTTGCAGTGTGAGCGGGAGAGACAAAGAGGTTCTCCTTTGCGCTGCTGAACTTGACCTCTAGCCGCGGCAGGTTGGCTCCGTTCTGCAAACTTCTGGCCGCCTTGAACATCAGCTTTTGGCCGTCGGCTTCTTTTGCGAGGAAGAAGAGGGGGGTTGTGCACGATGCCAGAAGGTTCAGAAGGACGACAGACGGCGAAAGCTTGCATGAAGAGGGCATTTTTTAAAAACGGAGTTTCCTCCCTTTTTTGCCGAAACAGCAACGTCTCTCCAATGGCATACAAGTGCCTGTGAGTTATATATATCGCCAATGCAGAGTGACAATCAGCAGTGATATCATTATAGCGGCTGCTAGACCGATCCCTTGAGTGGAGAATAACAAGGCACAAAGTCTTCGTTGTTCCCGTTATCACCAAGAATATATGAGAGCCAACTGGCCGTTGCTGTCTGTGGCACTTTTTGTGCTGCTCATGTTAGAAGCTTGCCAAGCAGGGTTTCCTTGGTGGAGACGACGTCGTCGAAATA
>PCBO01000052.1 GCA_002730975.1 Opitutia bacterium | reverse complement strand
CATGGAAATGGGGACTGCAAGATGACTTGGCGGCAGGTCATCCGCACAAGCACACGAATCCAAACCTTCAGGTCATCAACCAAGGCGGTGAGCAGGCCTCCGTGAGTTTTTACTGGGGCGACGACAACGGCAGCGCCAACGGCAACGCCTGGGACAATAGCCAAGCATTGGCCGGCAAGCATGATCTCGGGATGGTCAAATACGATTTGACCGGACTAACCAAGGGGATCACCTATTACTACTCCGCCAAGGTATCCAACACAGGCGGAGAAGCTTGGACCGAGACTAGAAGCTTCACGCCGGCGAATCGCCAGTTTGGCAAAGACACGATACCGGGGCTCGTGCTATGGCTCGATGCATCCGACGTCGATGGCGACAACAGTATAGACGACTTCGCCAACGGTTCCGCGATCGCATCATGGACCGACAAATCGCGTCAAGCCAACCAAGTTATTCAAACAATAGCAGCAAATAGACCGATCTACAAAAAGAGCGCATTCGATGGCAAACCGGGAATAAGTTTTGATGGAGTTGGAGATTTCTTCTTTCTTGATGGTAGCCTCAGGTCCACCACCGGACCAATTAGCGTATTCGCGCTTTCAAAAAGGGAAATTCAAGGAGGTGACCCCGGGGCTTACCTTTTGGACGACCCCAGTTGGAATCTCCCCACAGGTTCGGGCAACTCCGCTTACCCCCCGCAAATCAACAACTTTTCGGCGTCTTCAGGCAAAACCATTACAAACCTAAAAATAGGCAAGGCCGGAACGAGTTCCAGTTTCGACTTCGCCGGGGACATCGCCGAAGTACTGATTTTCGACAGAGAACTCACTTCCGAAGAAGCAAATCAAGTCGAAGGTTACCTTGCCCATCGTTGGGGAGCCAGTGATTCACTCTTGCCATACCATCCCCACAAGGAATCCCCTCCCGGTTTCGACAATTCGCCGAAGATCAAGATGAAGGCGTACGTCAATGAAGTCGTGATCTTGCCAACCCCCCTTAACCCGCTTCACATTATCAACCCCGCTCCCAACGTCTGGTTCGATGCGAACGACACCGCAACGATAACCGGCTCCAGCCCGGTGACTGCTTGGAACGACAAATCAGGAAACCAACGTACAGCCACGCGCACCGCCGGCACGCTGACACTCGTTACCAACGCGGTCAACGGGATGCCGGTAGTTAATTTCGCCGACAATACTTATGCCAACATCACGGGCAACATGAATTCCAAGCAACAATACATAGTCTTCAATCTACCAAACGTCGGCGATTGGGGTAGTGTGCTTGGCAGCCAGAAACGAAGTGGTTACATGTTTAATAGAAATGGCTCCATGTGGAACCAAAATTATCCGACAGCCGTCAGGCAGAACGGCGGTGCAGAACTGAGCGGCAACTTCCAGTTGAGCAACATCGGCAACTACATGGTCGTTAGGATTACTGGAAACAGCAACGACACGAGCGTCAGGGCAGGCTGGGCTCTCGGTCGACAAGAAGGATGGGGCAGACTTGGCATGAACTTGGCCGAGGTTGTCTCATTCGGCAAAACCTTGTCGCCTGCGGACGAATACAAAATGGAAGGCTACCTCGCCCATAAATGGGGACTGACCGGAAATCTTCCTGCAACACATCCATACAAAAGTTCAAAACCGATGTTCTCACCTTACGACAACGCTTACGAATTGCATATGGGGACCCCTGTTAGTCTTCAAGTTGATGCAACCAAAGGACCGGATACCTATTCGACAGGCTCCACACTCGCTGAATATGGACTTAGCATCGATTCGAACACCGGCGTAATCTCCGGAACTCCCAGCAAAATGGGTGACTTCAACTGCACCATAAGTGTTATGAATTCCAGTGGCTCAGACACCAAGTCATTCTTTTTCCGAGTGCTAATGGGTACGAAAAGCATCACCTGGGATCAGAACTTAATAGGTCTTACCTACGGTGACGCACCCGTCGAACTGAACGCCTCCGCAACGATTGGCGCTGTGAGTTATTCGTCTTCCGACAAGACCATCCTTGAATTCGGCGGCACAGAAGTGCGAAACCCGACGATGGAGAATGGACTGGTTCGCTATTGGACTTTCGACGAAGCAAACGGCAGTACATCCTCCGACGTTCGCGGTTCCTTCGACGGCACGTTGGCAGGCGGCGCTGCGTTCGCGCCCGGCAAGTTCGGTAACGCCGTAGAGTTTGACGGAAGCACCGCGGAAGTTGACTTCGGCTTGGGTGCGGGTGATCTTGGAGACAAGTTCACCGCTTCGGTTTGGGTCAAATGGACAGGTAACGACGCGCCCGATAACGCTAAGCGAATTCTAGAGAATAAAAATGATTCGAATTCCAGCGATGGATGGGCCTTTTTCACTGGAAGCAACACCGACACGAACGCCCTAATTCGCGGTTCTTCGAATGCATCCATTGCTCCGAGCGTAACCACTTCATGGAAAGCCAATGACTGGCATCACATAGTCGCGGTCTTCAACGGTGCAAACCTCGAAGTTTTTGCCGACGGAAGCTCACGAGCCTCGGGGATTATAGCACCGGTGACCCCCGGAGGGAAATCGCTCAAAATGGGTAAATGGCATAACGGGAACGCCAACACCTTTAAGGGTCTCATGGATGATCTGCGACTTTACGACAAGGCCTTGACGACCAATGAGGTGACCACACTATTCGGAAGTGGTTCGGGCGACTTCGCACGCTCGTCGAACGGCACTGTAGGGACTATCAAGAATACCGGCACAGTCACACTTACGGCTCACGCGTCCGGAACCAATTCCATGTACTCCGCAAATACGGTGAGTAAAACGGTGACCATTGGAAAAGCTCCCTTGACTGTTACCGCCGACGACAAGACACGTAATGTAGGGGTAGCCAACCCGCCCTTTACCCATTTCGTAAGCGGTTTCGTAAACGATGACAACGAAACCACAGGGCTCACATCGAGTATTTCGCTTAGCACCGACGCCAATGCTTCCAGCCCGGAAGGCACTTATGCAATCGTCCCAACCTCAACTTCAGACAAATACTTCATTACCTACCTGAACGGATCCTTGATCGTGAGCAACAAGACCTCACAGTCGATCACTTGGACCCAAGACTTCTCTAATATCGCCGTAAACCAGTTCGTTGATCTCAACGCGAGCTCTACTTCCGGATTGCCGGTGCTCTATGCCATTGAGAATCCGGACGTCGCCGAAGCCGCCGTGTCCCTCCAAGGAAACTTGGATGCATGGTGGAAGATGGACTCTTCCGACGGTTCCACCATACTCGACTCCTCCGGCCAAGGCGGGACCGTTCACAACGGAATCCTGCAAGGAACCGACGGTTCATCCTCCAGAACCGCGGGCAAATTCGGAAACGCACTTGCCTTGGATGGCACTGATGATCACGTGCTGATACCAGGATATGCAGGAATAACCGGAAAGAGTCTCAGGACCATTGCGCTATGGTTCAAAACCACTGTAGATAATCGTCCGCTGCTCTCCTATGGAGGATCGGGCAACGGCGCATTGTTCGCAATCTCTCTTAACGCAGGCAAGGTTTCTCTCGACTTGGGAGGAACCACGCTTGAGGGTGGAACCAGCCTCGCGGACGGCGGATGGCATCACCTGGCAGCAGTCGTCCCGATGGATGCGGATACTTCTGCAGTAAAGATGTACGTGGATGGAGCGCATGTGGCTTCGGGGAGCGGCTCTACCCCTATAAACACCAAGGCCTCCAGCTTTGTAAAACTCGGATCGGACGGAGCAAACTACTTCAACGGCGAACTCGACGACGTTCGTTTCTACGCCGCCGATCTCAACGCAATTACAATAGCCAAGGTGTACGGTGCAGGCATAGGTGACTTCAATCGCATTCGCTTAAATAGCGCTGGAACAACCGTCATAAACGCGAGCCAACCGGGGGATGCGACCTTTTCTCCAAGTATAAATAAAAGTATCCAGATTACGGTTGGAAAACTCGATCAAACAATTGCATTCGCACCCATGCCCAACAAATCAATTGGTGACTTCGACTTCGATCCTGAAGCTAGAGCCAGTTCCGGATTATTCGTCACATACCAAAGCTCAAACCCACTGGTCGCCTCCGTGGAAGGAATTACGCCGGGGAGTCAGACCATCAAGATCCGCACCGCCGGCACCACGACGATAACCGCCACTCAGCCCGGCGACTCATCCCACAACACCGCAACAGCCACGAGCCAAGTTTTATCCGTAGGATATTACAAGCTTTTCACGGAGTCGATTTCCGGCATGGAATTGTGGCTAGATGGAAACAACGTGAATGCCGATTCGCTCGCTGATTCCACAACAAGCGGTTCTCCCCTTTACATATGGAACGACTCATCGGGGAACAACCGCAACGCCATACAGGGAACAGCTGTCAATGCGCCAGTATATAAAAAGAGCGCCTCTGAGTTAACAGGAAAAGGCTTTGTCGATTTTTCATCCGTCACCAAGACCCTTGAACTGCCTGCAGTCAACGGTCCCAAGACCATCTTCGCGATATTTAGGCAAACAGGACTTGCCGCTAAAACCAAGTTGCTCGGAGGCGATCTAGTATCCACCTCGACGAGTGGAAACGTTGCCCTGCAACGAGAAGGTGGAAATCCCTTAATCGACTCATTAATCCCTGCCTCATCCTTTCACATAGCAACTTGGCAAGGTGAGGCCGGATCCTATGCCTTGCACGTGGATGGTGCGGCAAAGGGTTCGGGAACAGATGCCCAGTCATTGGCCGTAATCACCAAAGTCGGAAACGGCCTAATTGGTCAAGTGGCCGAAATCGTCGCCTACAACCGAGTGCTTCCCTCCCCCACCCAGCGTAAGATCGAAGGTTATCTAGCTCACAAATGGGGACTTTCAAGCCAACTGCCAAGCGCACACCCATACAAAAACCTACTTCCAACATTTGGTGGAGAACAGCAGATTTCTTTTCAACCGATATCCGACAAGCTAGTTGGAAGTAATTTCCAATTAGCCGTGAGCTCGGACTCCGGTCTCACCCATTTCATTTACGAAAGCAACGACTCCAGCATAGCATCAATAACAGGAAATACAGTATCCACCCACAAGGAGGGAAAAGTAACGATCACCGCCATTCAACCCGGAGACTACAACTGGTTCCTTTCCTCTGCAAATAGAGAGCTCATAGTAACCTCCTCACCTCGAATTGACCAAACCATAACCTTCGGGCCCCTTTCGAACAAAACTGCGCTCGCACCTTCCTTTGAACTTAATGCAACCGCCTCGTCCGGCTTGCCCGTAAGCTACCACAGCTCGAATCCGGCCGTCGCTACGATAACAGGACCGAATGTAAGTATCCTGTCACAAGGCGTAACTACCATAAGAGTCTCACAAGACGGCAATGGAAGTTTTAACGCGGCTCCCTTCGTAGAACAGCAGCTGACCGTGACAAAAGTCCCCCAAACCATCACTTTCGCACATCCTCCCGCTCAGCCTCTAGGCGCAGGAACATTCATTCTCGAAGCCAACGCCAGTTCGGGGCTCGGAATCACCTTCGTCAGCGACACCCCATCAGTCGGCTCAATCCTAGGAAACACAGTCTCTCTCTTAGCAGGCGGCACAACCAGAATCACTGCGATACAACAGGGCAACGCAACCTACGAACCCGCCTCGGACGTCACTCGAACTCTCACCGTCGTCGATGTCTTCTCAAATATGCCGCCAACAGTAGCCAACGCTCTTCCCGACCTGAATGCCACCGAGGATGACGCCAACGTCTCCATCAACCTCGCCAACGTATTCGACGATAAAGACAACAATAACAGCAACATAATAAAAACTGCTCTGTCCGGGAACGTTAGCCTTCTAACCGCAACGGCAACCGGCAACGTACTTGAGTTAGACTTCCAACCCAACGCCTTCGGTTCTACGATCGTCACCGTAACGGCTACCTCAAACGGCATGACTACAACCGATTCCTTTTCAGTCAACGTCGCCGCGGTAGACGACTCGCCGGTAACGGCAAACGTAATTGCCGACGTAAACGTAACTGAAGACGCTAGCGACTTATTGATTAACCTCGCCAATACATTCAACGATGTTGACGATGACAATGCCTCCATCACCAAAACTGCGGAGTCTAGCGATAAGACTTTAGTGGATGCATCGGTATTAGGTGAAACGCTCACCCTCGATTTTCAAGCCAATGGATATGGTTCCGCCATCGTTACAGTCACTGCTCATTCAAATGGGAAAAGCGTTGACCACAACTTAACCGTAACAGTCTTACCTGTCGACGACGGGCCCGTTGCCGTCCACCAGATCGCCGACATAAATGTGACGGAGGACTCTAGCGACTTGCCGATAGACCTCGGTAACGTATTCAATGACGTAGACGACGACAACGCGTCCATAGTCAAGACAGCAACTTCTGAAAACCCGAACCTCGTTATTTCCAATGTCGTAGGAAACATACTCACGCTCGATTTCCAAGACGACCAGTTCGGATCAACCGTCGTCACCATCACAGGATCTTCCAACGGAAAGTCCGTCGACGACAACGTCACAGTTACAGTCACCCCTGTTGACGATCCTCCCGTCGTAGAGAATCCGATCGCCGCAGTTCAAGCTTCGGAAGACGATTCAAACACTACGCTTAGCATCGCAAATGTGTTTAACGACGTGGACGATGACAATTCCTCTATAATAAAAACTGCTATTTCCGACAATTCAACGCTCGTCGTGACAAAAATCACAGGAGACGTTCTTACACTTGCTTATAAGTTGAATCAATTTGGAATAACCACGGTTACCGTAACAGGAAACTCAAATGGACAATCCGTCGACCACAACTTCACCGTGATCGTCCAACCTGTGGACGACCCCCCCACTCTCGCAAACCCTATTGCAGACATTAACGCAACCGAAGACGCAGGCGACTTGTCAATAGACCTCTCAAACACCTTCAACGACATCGATGACGACAACCTATCCATCTCAAAGGTCGCCAATTCCAGTAGTCCGGAAATTGTGTCCTCTGCAGTTAATGGCCAAATTCTAACCCTCCATTTTCTAGACGATTCTTACGGGTCCTCAAACATAACGATTACAGGTACATCAAACGGAAAAACAATAGAGGATTTATTCGCGGTGAATGTCATTCCCGTTGATGATGGTCCTGAAGTGATCAATGGCATAGCGGATATTTCCGTCGAAGAAGATGCCCCCGATTTCATCGTTTCGCTTGCAAACGCATTCAACGACGTAGACGACGACAACAATTCCATAGACAAGATCGTTCAAGCCAACAGCAATCCCGATCTCGTCTCAGCGACCATCAATGGAAACACCCTTACACTCGACTTTCAACCCGACCAATCCGGATCCTCCACCATCACCTTGCTGGTCAGTTCAAACGGAAAAACAATAGAAGATTCATTTACCGTGGATGTCACTCCCGTTGATGATGCTCCCGAAGTGATCAATGGCATAGTGGATGTTTCTGTCGAAGAGGATGCCTCCGACTTCATCGTTTCGCTCACAAACGTATTCAACGACGTCGACGACGACAACGCGTCCATAGTCAAGACCGTACAAGCCAACACCAATCCCGGTCTCCTCACCGCAACAATCTCAGTCAACGACTTAATTCTGGATTTCCAGCCGAACAGTTATGGATCGACGACGATAACAGTAAGAGGAACTTCAAACGGAAAAACGGTAGAGGAGCTCTTCGAAGTAAATGTTTCCCCTGTCGACGACAAACCTGTGGTGATCAACAGCATAACGGACGTTTTCGTCGAAGAGGATGCCTCCGACTTTATAGTTTCGCTTGCAAATGTGTTCAACGACGTCGACGACGACAACGATTCCATAGTCAAGAGCGTACAAGCCAACTCCAATTCCGGAGTGGTCATCGCGACCGTGGCAGGCGACGCACTCACCCTAGACTTCCAACCGGATCAGTTCGGAAACGCAACTATCACCGTGCGTGGAACCTCCAACGGGAAAACAGCGGAAGACTCCTTTGAAGTTAATATTTCGCCCGTCGACGACGACCCCGAGGTGATCAACGGCATAGCCGACGTTTCCGTCGAAGAGGATGCCGCCGACTTCATCGTTTCGCTTGCAAACGTGTTCAACGACATCGACGACGACAACGATTCCATAGTCAAGAGCGTACAAGCCAACTCAAATCCCGATCTCCTCACCGCGACAATTGTGGGAGATACCTTAACCCTCAATTTCAAGGCAGATCAGTTCGGATTCACTACCATCATAGTGCAAGCGATATCCAACGGTCTGAACGTAGAAGATTCCTTCGGCGTAAACGTGTCCCCTATCGATGACCGCCCCGTCGCATTAAACTCTATTTCTGATTTATCATCCCTAAATACCGCGCCCAACGTAGCAATCGACCTCTCCAACGTGTTCAACGATGTGGATGATGACAATGCCTCCATTTCGAAAACCGCTACATCCTCGAACCCTGAAATAGTAATCGCCTCCGTCGATGGAGAAACCCTGACTCTCGATTTCCAACCCGACGCCAATAATTCCACTACTGTCACTATCACCGCCTCATCTAATGGGCTAACGGTCAATGAAGTTTTCAATGTTACCGTATTCGCTCCTAATGAACCCCCGATCATAGCAAATCCGATCCCCGACGTAAATGCTTCTGAAGACGACATTGACCTAAACATCGACCTAACCGTTGTATTTGATGATCCTGACGACGACGTACAGATAATTAAAACTGCTGTTTCGAGTTCGCCGAATCTTGTAACTGCATCTGTAACAGGCGACATATTAACCCTAGATTTCAAACCCAACGCCTTTGGCGCTGCCACGATTACCGTAACAGCAAATTCTCGAGCGCAAACGGTTGACGATATCATAACTGTAATAGTTTCACCAGTTGACGACTCACCTTTTCTCGCCACCCCACTATCGGACATCAATGTTACTGAAGATTCCCCGAAGGTAACAATCGAACTCGCTGATGTTTTCGATGACATAGACGACACCTTAATTGAAAAAGAAGTCGTCTCCAGTAACCCTGAAGTAGTCGTATCAAATATTACAGATGACACTCTCTCCTTGGAGTTCCCGCAGAATGCTTCTGGTTCCTCTTTGATAACCATACTTGCCTCTTCAAACGGAAAAGTCGTCAGCGATAGTCTCAACGTCACCGTTCTAGCAGTTGACGATCCGCCAACCGTCAGTTCTCCCATAACAGATTTGACCGTCGACGAGGACGCCCCCGATCAGACGATCGACCTTTCGAGCGTATTCGACGATCCTGACGACATCCGGATCACAAAAACCGCCGCATCCGGAAACCAATCGCTCATCGTCGCCACCGTAACCGCTGAAGCTCTCACCCTCCATTTCCGCCCCAACGCCTCGGGAACGACCTCCATCACCGTTACGGGCGACTCCCGCGGCCAAAGCGTGAATGACGTCTTCACGGTCACTGTATCTCCTGTAGACGATCCCCCCGAGCTGGTAAAATTGCTGCCAACCGTCAATGCCCGTGAAGACGACAATAGGCTGACGATCGACCTTTCAAACGCCTTCAACGACGTCGACGACGTCAACGCTTCCATCGAGAAGACCGCTTCATCCGGAAACGAATCGCTTGTCGTGGCAGCGTTGACCGGAGACTTACTTGCCCTCGATTTCCAATCCGACGCCTTCGGTTCCTCGGTAGTCACCGTTATTGGCTCTTCCAACGGAAAAGTAGCGAGTGGTAGCTTCGAAGTAATCGTATCTGCGGTGGACGACGCGCCGACTTTCAGTAGTTCTCCTCTGCTCAAGGTCAGCAGAGGGTCCTCTTACGATTATTCCGTTTCCGCTTCGGATCCGGACGGAAACGCCAGTCTCGTAATCAACGCGCCAACGAAACCGGTCTGGCTTACGCTAACAGACCGGGGAGAAGGAATGGCCGACCTAGGCGGTACGCCGCCGGATCAGTCATCCGACCACGAGGTGATTTTATCGGTTTCAGACGGAAACTTGACGGCGACTCAATCGTTCACCATTTCAGTAACCGGACACAATACTGCTCCTACCATCGCTCAAGGCGAAGAAGTAGCCGTCTTAATGTCTGAGGACGGAGTTCCCAACCATTGGATTGCCCCCACCCTTTCCGCAAACGACCCCGAGGGCGACTTCCTCATCTGGTCGCTCAAGAATTCACCCGCTCACGGATCGGTCTCCATAGAGGGCAACGGCACGTCTCCAAGCTCTTTCATCTACGAGCCCGCCGTCGACTTCAACGGTGTCGACACCTTCGACGTCCAAGTCGGCGACGGTGAGTTTACAGACGCAGTAAAGATCAACGTCACCTTGACACCGGTCAACGATCCTCCCCGCTTCACCTCAGCGCCCACTCTCAAGGGAAAAGAGGAAGAATTGTACTTTGTCGATCTAACGACTTCGGACGTCGATGGATCGGGTTCTCCAAGACTGGTCCTATTGGAAGGCCCGGGCTGGTTGACCTTGGATGACTCGGGCGACGGAACGGGCTTACTCAGAGGAATAGCTCCGCTAAATTCGGGAGGTTCCCATAGGGTCAGGCTCGTCGTAATCGACGAAGACAACGCGACGGGCGAACAGAACTTCACCATTCAGGTGGGAAGCGGTCAATCCCCCACCCTATCCCTCAAGGGTTCCTCACGGATCCGCCACCCCAAGGGCGAACCCTTCCAAGACCCGGGTTACTTCGCTTTCGACGAACTCGATGGCGACCTGACCTCCTCGGTCATCGTGACCGGCAATGTGGACGCAAATGCTCCCGGCGTCTACAACCTGACCTATGACGTATCCGATCGCGACGGAAACAAAGCGACGCCTGTCACGCGGGAGGTTTACGTACCCGACCCGAGTCAAACGCCGCGAGCTCTGCAAGTGGTCGCCCCTGAAGGAACCGTCGACACTGTCGCCGTTGCCGTCGATCCTTCCGGAATCCGCTACCTCGCAGGCTCCTTCCGAGGGATCGCCACGTTCGGCGCCGTCATCCTGCAAGCCGAAGACGGCGACGCCTTCCTGGCATGCCTCGAAGCGAACGGTTCGGTTCGGTGGGCAAAAGGTTTCGGCGGACTGGGAAGAGACGAGGCAACCGACGTCGCAATCGGCCCCGAGGGTTCGATCTACCTTTCAGGGACCTTTGAAGGTCTCGTCCAAATCGAGGGACAGCCTCTGATCTCTTCAGGTGGCGCAGACGGCTTCCTGATCAAGCTGGATCCAAAGGGCTCTCTTCAATGGGAACAAACCGTGGGTGGATCGGGCGAGGACAGCGGTCAATCCGTGACGGTTGCTTCGGACGGTTCCGTACGTTGGGTCGGCAATATCGGGGAGGAAGCGGTACTCGACGGCAATCCCCTTGACTCCTCGGGCAAAGGCGACGTCTTTATAGCCAAGCTGTCACAGACGGGGAACGTCGATTGGGTACAAACCGCAGGGGGCGACGAAGAAGATCAGGTCCAAGAGGTCGTCATCGAACCGACAACCGGTTACACCTACGTGGGTGGCGGAACCAGCGACGGAGTTCAAGGCAACGCTTTCCTTCTTCAGTACGACGACAACGGAACCCTGAACTGGGGAACGAAGATAACCGGAGCAATGGACAACCAAGTTCTCGATCTCGCGGCAGACGAATCGGGAGTATATCTTGCAGGTAATTTCGAGGGCGAAGCGCGCATCGGCAGTTCGACGATGACCTCCGAAGGCAAAGCAGACGGATTCCTCGCCAAAATCGATACCGACGGGAGCACCAAATGGACGCAAACCATAGGAGGCCTCGGCTCAGACTACGCTCAAGGCGTGGAAATCGATCCTTACGGTGATCCCGTACTCACGGGACATTTCCTGGGCACTGCTTCCGTAGGCGGTCACTCCATGGAATCGGAGGGTGGCTCCGATCTCTTCCTCCTTCAGGCCAGCGGCGACTCCGGTGGAGTGATGCGCATACGTTCGATCGGCGGCACGGGTTCGGAGCAAGCCGGAGAACTCGCCATAGGCTCGGACGGAACGCTGCACGTTTCGGCTCGTCACAGTGGTGAAGCAACCATGGACGACTTTCAAATCGACAACCAAGGTATGCCCGGTTCCTTTCTCTTCGTCGCAGGTGGTCCGAACGGTCTGCCCGCGACCACCATTCCCTCTCAACTCTCAATCGACCCCGGGGCAAGCTTCGCCATCGACCTAAACGCTTCCATGTCAGATGGCTCAAAGCCGTCCTTCTTCATTCCGAATGCTCCCGAATGGCTGTCCATTCAAGACAACGGGGACGGCACCGCCGTTCTCTCCGGCATAATCCCCACCGATGCCCGAGGAGATCTCACCCCAACCATTCGCGTGAGCGATCTCGAAGGGGGAACGGTCGAAAAAGTAATCACGCTCAAGACAGGCGTCCCCGTCACTCATGCGGTTTCCGTGTCCGTCGTACCCGCAGGATCCGCCAACATCGCAGGTACGGGAACCTACGAGCACGGTGCTCTCGCCACCCTCGTCGCCACTCCAATCGAGGGCTATCGTCTCTCGCTCTGGTCGGGTAACGGCGTCACCATCCCGGAATCCGACACCCAAACCTTGACCGTCAATGACGACGTCGCCCTCACCGCTACTTTTGAAATCGATCCGAACTTCGGCACCCTAGCGTATGCATTCCAAGCCGAAGACCTCGGAAACTTCTGGCACAGAAGTCCTTGGTTCGGATATTTTCACCAAACCACAGAAAACTGGATTTACCATCTCGACTTCGGATGGATCTATTCCGTTGCATACGGTACCGACTCACTCGAGCGGCGCCGACGTAGCGCTAAGACCAACGACGGAGTCTGGTTCTGGCAGGAGGAGTTGGGTTGGGCATGGACCACGGTCGACATTTTCCCTTACCTATATCAAGGAAACACCAATGGTTGGCTGTTCTACGAAAAGGATTCCTCCAACCCCGCCATCCTCTATGATTTTGAAAACAAGGAATGGTTCGCCATTGCCCAACCCGACCACAATATCGAAACCAATCCCATCCCCGAGACAGGTGGAGAAGTCATGGGCGGAGGACCCTACAAGGGCGGATCCGACGCTTATCTCGTAGCCAAACCAAGTGACGGATTTATATTCGAAGGATGGACAGGTGATGCAGTAGGTTCAGAAAATCCACTGCTGATACAAAATCTCGGGAAAAGCATGCGCATCGGAGCCAAATTCAAATCCGTTGCAAATGGCATGCAAGACATTGCATCCGT
>PCBO01000072.1 GCA_002730975.1 Opitutia bacterium | reverse complement strand
ATCGATCTGGGCGGGTACTTTCTTGCCCGCGGCAAGAGCATGGATGCGATCGTCGCGATTGGCCGTCATGAGATCGAAATTTCGCATCGCGGGAAGAAAGTCCAAATATCCATAGCTGCGGTTACGACCACCTGTGTAATAAAATGTGTTGAGAGGACGATAGCGAAAGAAGTGCTGCTTGTTCTTTTCGACAACTGCCACCCGCACCTTCTCGTCCAACTTCGGGGCATCCTTGCTGAAGAGTTGCTTGAAAACAGTGGCAGCAAACAACTGGTAGCCCTTTTCATTCAAATGAGCCCCGTTCATGGTGAGATCGTTGCCAGGCGACGCCATGGCCTTCTCAGTGGCCGTGAACGCATCGACGAAACCTACTTGTTGCTCGACCGCCACTTCCTTCATCACCTTGAGATAGGCTCGAATGTTGGCATTGTTCCGGTCCGCCGCATCCACCCCCTTCACGTTCTCGTTGGCAATGGGCGAAATCAGTACGACGCGAGCCGAAGTCTTCCCGTTGTAGGCCTTCGCTTTCACGCCTTCCAAGTATTTCGTCAAACGCTCGCGAAAGGCAGGCAATCCGGTCTTCCCCGCAAAGGATTCGTTAAACCCGAAGGCCGCCAGCACGACGTCCGCCTGCATGGCGGTCAAATGCTGTTCGGCGTCGGCGAAATTGGCGGGACGCGGCTGCAGGTCGACTTCATCCGCCGCCCACGAAAGATTACGAACCACCAGTTCCTTTCCCGAGTGTGCCTGCTGAATGAGTGCTTCGAGGTGACCGAATTGATGCATACGGTCGAACAATGTGTTCCCCACCAACCCGATTCGGGTTCTGCTTTCCAGCTCAAGCGGAAGCTTGGTCACCACCGGCCCGGCAACCTCCGCTCGCTTCGCCGTCTTCCCGAACATGGCGTATTTGCCGAACTCATTGTTCTGGGCAAGGATCAAAGAAAATGATGACCAGGCAAGTGACCCGATCGCCAAGCAAAAGGCGAATTTGTACTTCATGAAGGGATTAGATAGACAATTTGAACAAGAACTCCTAGCCCAAAACTGCCGACTCGTCTGGTGCAGGTAAAGGAGGAATTCTCAAAGATTCAACAATTAGACTACGAAGCTAAAACTGGAAGGTCCAACCCAGCTTCGCGATTGATTCCGTCTTGAATGAACGAAAGTCGTCGAACTCACGGTCATAGCCCTTGTGATAGCCCTTGTTGAAAACAAAGAACAAATCGCTGCCCGACTTTATGATGTAGCGAAATCGGTTGTTAAGCCCGATACTCTCGGATTGGTTGTCGAATTGAATGAAACTGTTGAAGGAGAGTCGAGTATTTGGCGTAATGCGCACACCGAGAGAACTGCTCCAGGCATCGAAGTCACCCACCGTCAACTCAGCCGAGGTGAGACCTCCTCCAAAGTTTAACTGAGCGTACTTCGAAGGACGCCACGAAAGTTGGCTTCCGACCTTGAATGCCTTGCCGGAGTAATAATCGCCGTAACCCAGTTCCAGTTCACCGAACACAGGGCGATTCGTACTTGACCGATATTCGAAATCGAACTCGGTTCCCCGATAATCACCCGCAACGACGTTCACTCCGTCCACGATCTCAAAGGTTTCGGTCAAAACTTCACGCTCGAATTCAAATTCCAAGCCGAAACTGTCCCCGGCAAGGGTACGCAACTCGATCAGTTTCAATTCGACCTCCTCGGAATCCACGCAGCCGTTCAGGAGATCGTAGCGCGTGTATTCGGCGCCAACAAAAACATCATCGAGCCAATCTCCGTCCGGTTGGTCGAAGGCATAGGAAAAATCAATGGATGAAGATTGCCCTCCCCGTCGACGAACAAAACCAAGGGCAGGCTCGAAGTCATCACCCGTACGCACCCAGTGCCCACCCATGCGAAAAGGATAATTAGGGAAAGAAAACCAACTGCCCAAAACGTCGTCCGAACCTTTCACTTCATCGTTGGTGGTCATGTAAAAACTGTGCCATGAAACGCTTTGTCCCTGCCACCACTCGCTCGCCCGCAAGTTGAGGTCCACCCCGACCAGATGATTGTCGAGATTATCCTGCGGGTCGCCATAGGTTAAGATGGTGCCAATCTTCGACTCTTCCATGAGGTCATAGGTAAAACGACTAACGAAAACCTCGTCAGCGTCCAAGCTATAGTGATTGTCTAGACGCATGCCCAACAAACCGATCCCCAACGGCCCATGTCTCCCCGTGATCTTAGCCCCGCCGACAACGCCTATCTTTTTGCCCTCGGTGGATAGACCAATAGTCCGAGAATGAAAGGCCAACGGGCTCTTATCTATTCCACCAAAGGAGAAGTGCTCCGCTCCCTCGAGGAAGAAATCTCGTTTTTCCGGAAAAAAGAGAGGGAACCGAGTCAAGTTGACCTTCTGCTGATCGACCTCGGTCTCGGCGAAATCTGTATTGTAGGTGAAGGTGGAGGTCAAACTGGGGGTCATTCGGTAGAACAGGTCGAACCCAGCGTCGAATTCATAATCGTCAATCGCCCCCTCCGAAACCCACTTGCTGGATAGATAAGGCTTGAAATCAATCCCCTTGCCCGACTCGACTCCCAGCAACCCGTCGATGCGTCCGGCTTCCTCCAGCGAAAACCATTGCCTGTTGCGGGTAAAGCCCACCCAACGCGAACGTTCTTGATTCCGAGAGAACCATCGACCGAAGTCGATTCGCCATTCATCCGAAGTAGAATCGAAAGGGATACTCCTGAATGGTATTGCGAACTCAGCCGTCCATCCCATTTCATCCCGATGAGATCGTACCTCCCATATGGTATCCCAATCCATATTCGGCTTTCCCATATCGGAATTGATGAGAGCCTCGCCCTTGGCTCCGTTTGGATTGGTTCGGAAATAATAGCCTTCTCGACTTCGTTGAAAAGGGTCCAGCAGGACAAAAAAATAGTCGTCACCCTTGACCGGGGCATCTCGCTGCATGACGCCGGCCCGCATATTTTCGGGTTGCGAATCGAAGCATCGAGCACCGATGTAAAGGATCCGGTCGTCGCGACAGATCCTAACCTCCGTCTTTTCAGTAGCGGGAGCTCCCTCCTTCGGACGTCGCTGGCGAAAGTCTTTTGCCAACGCAGCCTTTGACCAGCAGTCATCGTCAAGCTTGCCGTCTATTTTTGGCGCTAGCACGATGTTGGGAATCGTCAAAAGGTGCAAATCTTGGCCAGAGGCGAAAATCGCCGAAAGCAGAAGGGCTGCACAGCAATAATAAAACTTCAAAGGAAGTTCATTCATCCGCAAAGAAATAACAGAAAAAAGAAAAGCCTGTGTAAGGCTACATGCATGGCAATAATGGAAGAGGATTAATTCAGTAATTTTCAAACAGGGATGAGGCTTGGAGTGAAAATAAATTTTCAGTCAAAGAATGAGCAATCTCGAATTAATCTCCGATATGAAGAAAGGGATACTTAATGCGAGAAAGATCTAAAACTCCAACCTTTCGCAACCCTTGGCGGAACTGAGGCCAAGCGCTCGCCACAGCTCCTAGAGAACTGCTGTGAACCGCATATAACTTCTTATCCCAACAACCAACGTAAACCGTTCCGTCGGAACCAATGGCAGGCGAAGACTCGACGTTACCTCCCATGACCACGGACCATTTCTTAACGCCCGTCTGACCATCCAAGGCATAAAAGCTCTTGTCCTCCGACCCTATGTAAACAACGCCATCCCGACCGACAGCAGGAGAAGAACGCATCTTACCCTTGGTCTCGAACTCCCAAAACTTAGCGCCGGTCCGACTATCTAGAGCATACACCTTTTTGTCCTCCGATCCTATGTAGACGACATTACCCGTTCCGACGACAGGAGAACCCTCCACGTTACCTCCCGTCTTAAACTCCCACTTTTTGAGGCCAGTTTGTCCGTTAAGAGCATATACCTTGTCATCAACCGATCCGAAGTAAACCGTACCGTCCAAACCGATAGCGGGGGAGGAACCAATCCGCCCCTGTGTCTTAAATTCCCATTTTATCTCACCTGTTTTTCCATCCAAGGCAAAAAGCTTCGTATTCAGAGATCCGACATAGATAGTGCCGTCCAAACCGATACTCGGAGAAGAACCCACGTCTCCTATTTTAAGAGACCATTTCTTTTCTCCCGTATGACTGTTCAATGCGTAAAGGTGATCGTCCATGGAACCGACGAAAACAGTGCCGCCCTTTCCGATGGCAGGAGAGGAGTAGACTTTGTCTTCAGTCAGGAATTCCCACTTCTTCATTCCGGATTCTCCATTCAGGGCGTAGACTTTTTTGTCCACCGACCCCACGTATACCGTGCCATCACTCCCGATCGCCGGAGAGGACAACACTTCGCCACCGGTAACGAATTCCCACTTCTTTTCTCCTGTTGCCCCATTCAAAGCATAGACCTTCTTGTCCACCGAACCGACGTAAACTGTTCCGTCTCCTCCGATCGATGGTGACGAACGTACGGGAGAACCGGTCACGAAAGCCCAAACCACCTCGCCCGGCTCACTTGCCTCTGCGACAGTAGATGTAAGAATTCCGGAAATCCAAATGAGCAGAAGTTTTCGCATCCTCAAACGCCTAATTCCCTAACGACAACCAGTTCGACACTCCGAAAGAAGCGACGGAGGAAGATTGCCCTAAAGGCAAATGGCAATGATGCGTCTTAAACATGAATTCCTAAAGTAATCGAATCCAATATAAGCGAGATACACGCAAGGGAAAACTCAGAGCTTTACATGTAAGTTTTGCCAAAAAGAAGGAGTGTTGGATTCTGTTATTTCCTCACCCAAAACACATCTAATCCCTTATCGAACACTCCATCCAGTTGGAGATATAAGCCTTATTGTTGAACGGTTGACCTTGGCGTCAAGAGGGTCAAGTGACTCCATTCTACAGCCGAACTCAGGCCCGAATTTGGTTCACCATATTTTTTTCCCGCTTGGAGTCCCCGAGGTGCCTCTTTGCTCCCATGCTCGTGAGCATGGTGTTGTAGACGTCGATGGCCTCCGCATTGAGGTCGAGGATGCGGCCCGTCTTGAAGCGCCCCCCAGCCGAACTGATAGCATGAAAGACACCGGATAATTCACGTTTAATATCGTTGTGTCGACCGTCTCCTGACTCGGTCGATATAGTGAACAAACTATTTTCCAGAATCGTCTTGTCGTTGGCTTCGCGGGCATCGGGACCGGCAAGCAAGTTGAGGAAATAAGCTACTTCACGCATCTTCATGTGGGCGTGAGCCTTGAGTTGCTCGTTGTCTTTCTTCTCGTTGAACTTGTGCCACCACTCGTGACTGCATCCCTTGGAACCGGATGCCCGGTGTTGTCCGGCATCGTCGAAATCAAAGATTTTGCGACCACCGTACCGGTAGGTCCCCTTGAGTCGGATACGCTCACCTGCGGCCAAAAAGGTAATGGCCCCGAAACGAGCCCGATCGGTCTGAATGGCAAAGGCATAGAGGTCAGCCAACAGGCGCCATTCGGCAGTGAGTTGCTCCAAGGTAATGTCAATGCCCTCCCCTCCGGGATCGGCCTTGCCGCCGTGGGGCAAAAGGGAACGGGCCGGCATACGGGGTCCACCCTTGCCTCCCTGCTGAACGCCGAAGGCTCTTTGCTCGTATTCGCGTATGCGGTCGAAGTGGTCGGAGATACGTCCCTTGGAAGTTGCGCCCAAGGGTGAATTCGGTCCCAAGTAGTGCTTGTATTCATCCAGTACGGAATCGAGCACGCTGCGCTTCAGTCTTTTGCGGCGGGCATCAGGGCCCTCGTTACCGGGAATGGATCCGAAGACACGGTCAAAGAGTTGACGAGGGGTCTCCTGCATAGTCGCGGACACTGTACCGTCGAGGCCGTAACTGTGAACGTAGCGCCCTACCCTGCTACGGCGAAAATAGGTGCCGGCGACCAAGCTTGGCACCATGCCGGCAGGAAGGCCTTGCGGATAAAGGTCATGCCGAATAATCTGGTCAATCGAGGGACCGCCCGCCTTGGCCCCGCCGTCAGCAGGCATGGCAGTGAAAGAACCGGTGGCGCCATCAAAATGAGCGTTGATGCCTTTCTTGTCACAACGCACTTGGTCGACTTGGCGCAGGATGAGCAACTTGTCGCTGAGAGGCTTCAAGGGTTCCATCACCCCGGCGAAACCATCCTCTTGGACTGGTTTGGGAATGCCCAGGCCGAAGAAGACGTTAAAGGCACGGGCAGGGATCACCTTGCGCACGGCCGCCGCAGAAGCCGAAGGAAGCATTTCCTCCAGAAACGGCAACCCGATGCCGATGGTTCCGATGCCCCGTAAAAAGGTGCGGCGATGGAGTCGTATAGATCTTCTCATAGGTCTTTCGTGGGCTGGTTGTATCTCACAAGATCACTCAATATGATCGCGGTGACGAGACTTTGATAGGTACCTCCGGCTTTTTGCGAAGCCATGTGTATCTCCGCCACGCTGCGGGCGTCCTTTGCCCCGAGCGGTCTTCCCATGGCGAATTGAACCACTTTCCAGGTAAAGGTTTCGTGAACCCGCGGACTGCCTGCCAACAAGTTCATCAATTCGGCCGAAGTCTTGTATGCCACGGCGGAGGACTGACCGGGGATAAGGACTTTTCCATCCTCGCGCAGGCGATTGCCATGCTTGTCCGCCTGGCTGTAGGCGCCAAGTCCGTCGAACTGCTCCAGACCAAAGGCCAATGGCTCGAACTTGGCATGACAACCACTGCAGGAGGCTTTTGCCAGACGGGAGGTGGAGATGCCACGCTGAGTCAGGCCGGGCTTGGTCGGGACGGGAGTAGTGTCGACGCCAGGAGGCGGATCCCGTACCACTCCGCGCAACAACTCGTGCAAAACAAAGAGCCCTCGAGTGACCATGGAAGCTTGGTCGCCGCCTAGCGTCAAGACACTGCCTTGGGTTAAGAGTCCGCCTCGACTGGGAACGTTTGTCAGGTCGTAGCGGGTGAAGTTCTGGCCCTGAGGAAACATCCCGTAATGCCTAGCCAAGCGAGGCGTGAGGAAAGTGACTTGGGCATTGAGTAATTCGGTCAACGGGCGCTTCCTCGTCCAGACCACTTCCTTGAAGAAGGACAATGTCTCGGCCCTCATGTCGCCTCCGAGTGAAGGATCCCATTTGGGAAACATAGCCCTAGCCGGGGCCAGGTTGTCCATTCGCCCAAGGTCCAACCAGTCATAGACAAAGCGTTGCGATTGCTCGATGGCAAGGGGATCACCCAACATGCGGCGAACCTGGGCATCGATCCTCGGCTTGTCGCCCAGTTCGCCCTTATCGGCGGCCCGGTACAGTTCCTCGTCCGGCGGGCCGCCCCACAAGAGATAGCTTATGCGAACAGCCAATTCATATTTTTCGACGGATTCATCGGCTTGCTGATCCTCCATGCGATAGATGAATCGGGGAGACTGCAACATGGCCTCGATGGCGCTGCCCACCGCCTCATTGAAATTGCCACCCCCGGAGGCCATCGTGCTGGTGATGCCTCGGTAAAGCAGAATTTCACGCTCGGCCAAGGGGCCACGCAACACCCACTTGCCCATTTTCTCCATCAAGGTTCGAGTTTGCTTGTCGAGGGTCAGATTGTTGTGAAAACGTTTGGCGAAGGCAGAAACGTCCATTCGCTTGACGATGATCTCGGCCAACTTGGCGAAGGCCTCGACGTGCTTGAAGTCGACCTTGAGGTTGTAGGCCGTATTGCTGAAACCATCGGCACGTATGTCGGGCGGCAACAAACCGCGAGCCTCGGCCTCGATCTCCACCCCAGTGACCGCCTTGACCGTGGCAACGTATTCGGGAATTGTCAATCTGCGCACCCAGTTTTCAGAGCCATGGGAATCATGGACATAAGTGGCCGCATCGACATAATCCAAGGTCCAAGGAGCCCCTGCCTGTATCCAGTCGCGCAAAACATTCTTCTCCGCCACCGTCAAGGCCGTGCGCTTCTTCGGCATGTCGTTGCTCTCGACCACTTCCCAGAGAAGGCTTTGGTCCAGTTTGCCCGGCGCGATGGGCGGGCCTTCCGATCCGCCCGCAAAAGCCGAAACCCGACGCGACAGGTCCAGCTTTCCCTTGCGATTTCCCGTGTCGTGGCACTCCAGGCAATGCTTGGCCAGCAAAGGAGCCACCTTGGTTTCGAAAAGGCGTCCGCCTTCTTCCCTCTTGCGAGCCGCCAAAAGATCGGCAGTGTCCGCACCTGCCCCGGCCTCGAAATTCTTTTTCACATCTTGCGACGACAAGGCGCGGCCGTAAATCGCCAGCAGATGGTAGCTGCCTTGCCATGGCCGGTTGTTGGAGAACTCGTTACCGAGGGCCAAGCGGTAGTTCCCATCCCAATCCTTGAGGTCGCCGGGGATGTTTTTTTCAGCCACCTGCTTGGCATTAAGGTAAAAAAGCACCTGGCCCGAAGGTTCTCGCGTATAGGTTAGGTGAGTTAATTCAGTGGACACGCTCTTTGCCGGCGAAGCGAGCGAGGGCAATCCATTTCGACTTGCGTTGCTCATTCGCAAGCGAAGGTCATACTTGTTTCCATCCTGCCCAAGGGTAAAATTGCGGTTGGAGATATCCTTTGAAATCGTAAGTATACGGGCCGGGCCATTCTGCTTGAGGTTGGCCGGACGTACCCATGCCTCCACCGTCAACTGACCCGTGCTTTTCACCGTCTTGATGATCTTGGTCGGAACCTTGATCGAACGAATCATCGTCTGGCCACGGAGCTCGAGGGATCCCTTTTCCCACTTTACAGCCTTGTTGTTCGCGATTTGCAAGTCGAGTGGCGGTTCTACGCCTGAAACGTCCTTCACGACGGATCCCTCGCTAGAGCCAAAATCATACAAGGCGAGCAAGCCGGCGGTCGTACGTCTGCCCCGAATCGCCCATGTCCGGACATAGGCTTGGTCGTCATCGCTCAAGATGGAAATGTCGAAGAAGAATTCCTTGCCATCTTTCAGCATGAGGACTTTTTCGCCTTCAACGTTCCTCAGGATAGCTCGAATCTCTTGGCCATCACGGTCATGCCAAACACGCAGTTCCTGAGAGAATGTCGAGGAAACAAGGACACCCGAGAAAACGGCACAAGCAAGTAAGCGGATCACGGAAAAAAGCATTGCTATGAAAGAGGAATTATAATTTCACACGCGCCAGGAGATAGGTCAAATGATTAGGCACAAAGACAGGGAAGGCTCTTCCTCATCTCGTTGGCATTAAATTTGAGCTACTGTGAAACATTAATGCTTGAAGTGCATTATCAACTGCAGCTTATTTCTTGAGTCACAATTGGTCGCCATAGTGGCGTCCGGTATTTGCTACGATTAATCCCTCAGACAATGCCCTTATGAAAAATGCAATTTTGAACAAGCTCTGCATCACCTTTCTGCTTCCGCTGTTTGCGGTAAGCTCCCTCTCGGCGAAACCCAACGGCAAAAAGCTGCAAGTCTTCATTCTAGCCGGCCAGTCTAACATGGTCGGTCACGCGAACTCCCATACCATTGCAACCCTATATGACTCAGACGATGCGGGAGACAAAAGACTCACCCAAATGGTATTCAAGAAGGGAAGCGATCTGTCAAAGAAATCCCTGGGCGAACAACTGACCGAGGGCAGGAATATCGATGAACTTACTGGCGGGATTTCCCACGAGAAGATCAAGAAGATGAGCGCTGGGCCCGAGAAAACAGCACTGGAGGCAAAGGTGGAGAAACATAAGGAAGCCTATGAGGCTTACAGGAAGCAGGTTGCTTCAGCCTGCGTCGTATCGGATCAAGTGTATATCAGCTCCATTGCGGACGGCAACAAACGCTCGGGGCCGCTGTCGGTTGGCTACGGTGGCAACAAGGACAAGATCGGTCCGGAATTCGGATTCGGGCTCTCCATGGCTCAAAAGCTGGATCCCCCCATCCTGCTGATCAAGACCTCTTGGGGCGGCAAGTCCATCAATTACAATTTTCGCCCCCCCTCCGCCGGACCTTACGAGTTGAACGAAAAAGAAAAGGCAGGAGAAAAAGCCGAGGAGATCAAGAAGAACACTAGCCTCAACTGGAGAATGATGAACGAGGCCGTTCACAACGTGCTGAAGGATTTGAAGAAATATCATCCCGCTTATGATCCCAAGGTTGGTCACGAAATAGCCGGCTTCGTCTGGTTCCAAGGATTTAACGATCAGTTCTCGGATGCTTTTCGGGATAACTACAGGCAAAACATGATTCACTTCATCAAAGATGTGCGCAAGGAGTACAAGACGCCGAAGATGCCTTTCGTCATCGGTGTTTTGGGAACCAACATGACCAAGGAAGGCGTTGACAAGAACGCGGTCTCCGTGGGCCAGCGCGAAGCCGCCAAGGCCCCCGAGTTCAAGGGCAACGTGGTGTCGGTGGAGAGTTACAAGGTATACGACCTGAAAGCCCGCAAAGTCTTTGATGGCGGGTGGGCCAAAAGTTTCGCCCAATGGCGCTTGGTCGGAAGCGATCGCCCCTATCACTATCTCGGCAGCGGCAAGTTCTTCGTTCGCCTTGGAGACGCCTTCGCCAACGCCATATTTGGCCTGATGGAAAAGCAGTAACCATAACTTTAACCAACGAATTTGTAACGGCCACTGTGCCTCAAACCCGAATTACCAAACAAGCAACTAGGAAATAACAATGTCGAAACCAACAAGAAGCTCTTTCATCAAATTAACAGCCCAGATCATCATCATGGCCTTGTGCATGACTACCACAGGAAACAATGCCGAGGCTGGTGGAATCGTCGTAAAAAAGGGCGAGAAAATTGCTTTTCTTGGTGATTCAATTACCGCGGCGGGCAAACGACCGGGCGGCTACTGCCAATTGGTTCTTTCCGCCCTTAAGGATCAGGGCATTGAAACCACTCCCGTCTTCGCCGGAATTGGTGGCCACAAGTCGAATCAAATGCTGGCCCGTTTGGAAAAAGACGTTCTTCGACACAAGCCTGACTGGATGACCCTGAGCTGCGGGGTAAACGACGTCTGGCATGGCAAGCGCGGAGTCGATCTCCCTTCCTACAAGAAGAACATCACGGCAATCGTCGACCACGCGCAAGAGGCCGGAGTAAAAGTCATGCTGCTCACCTCCACCATGATCAGGGAAGACCAAGCAAATGACCTGAATCAAAAACTTGCTCCCTACAATGAATTCATCCGGGCCTTGGCCAAGGAAAAGAAATGCCTCTTAGCCGACCTCAACGCCGACATGCAGGCCGCCTTGAAAACATTTCCAGCCGACGCACCCAAGGGAAAGCAATTAACCAGTGATGGGGTACACATGAACAAGGCCGGCAACGTCATGATGGCTCGAGGCGTGGCCAAATCATTCGGCCTCACCGACCAACAGCTCGACGAATCCGCCAAGAACTGGAAATAAGTCCGGATCAAGCAGAACAGGGCATTGGTTTTACATGATTGCTCCTAAAAATGCCTCGGGTCTTGGCTACGCCATCCTTCTGGCCGGACTTGCCACCTCTACGTGGGCAGTGGACAAGGCTCCTTCCGAAAGAAACTTGATGGAGGACCTGGCCCTCCGCGAGGAATTTGAAATCGGGGGAAGGAAAGCGTTTTTCTACGAACACGCAAAACAGGACGGCAAAGCCGTCCCCTTCTACTTGGTTCCCGCGGACGGCTCCATCGCCAACCCGCCCCTTCACGTTGTCCTGCACCACGCAGGCGGTTCGGCCAAGCAGGCCATCAACGAAGCCTTTGCAGCCAAGCACCGACACCAGTACGTGTCCAAGGAGCATTGCGCCCTCTATCTCGACTGCCGATCTCTGAAAACGGATTGGTGGTGGGGATGGAAAACCATCGAGAAGGACAAGGAACTGCACAAGAAGCAGCTTCAATCGGCCGAAGAGCGTGTGTTACAGACCATTGAATGGGCCGTGAAAAATCAAAAGGTCGATCGCAACAGGATCTACCTCAGTGGACGCTCCATGGGTGGCTCCGGCAGCCTCGGCATAGGCTATGTTCGGGGCGACGTCTTCGCCGCCATCCTGGTAAACGTTCCCGCCGGTGCAGAACATTTTCTCTTTCGGCTGCAAAACTCGGATTATCCCGACCCGCCCCCGACCATCAACACCTCGTCTCAAACCGATGGCTGGTCCAAACGGCAGGAAGACCTCTTGGCATACTGCGAGGAGAACAAGCTGCCCATGATCTTCGGATGGGGTCCTTTCGGGCATGCCTCCAGACCTTCCATGGTTAACAGCGCAGTCTACGATTTCCCTTGGCGAGAGATCGTCAAGAACGAGGCCTATCCCGTCTTTGGCAACACCGACTCCGACCAGATTTATCCGGGTTTCAAAGGGAAGGGAAAAGACCAGAACGGACAGATAAACGGCTACTTTCGCTGGAAGAACATGGAGGATATAAAGGATCGCTTCTCCATGGAATTGCGCCTGGTGCGTCAGGACGAACTGGGCAAGCCGGCTGCAATCCCCAAGCAAGCGATCGCCGCCGTCACCCTCCGCCGACTTCAAAACTTCAAGACCAAGGCAGGCACGTCCTACGCTTGGAAGATGAGCCGACAAGGGAAGCAACTGCAGACGGGAACCCAAGTGGCAAATAAGGGCGGGTTGCTTACTTTACCGAAGGTGGTCATCGGTGCCCCCGCCACCTTGGAAATCACCCCACGCAAATAAAGCTTCGCTAGGGACGCTGCGGCAGTGGTAACTCGCGCTCCGTTTCCCGACCAAACCCTTTCACCACGAGGCGGTCCGCATAGACCTCGATGACTGAGTACGAGCTTTGCTCAGTGTCCACCATGCCTTTCAAGGTGAGGTAGTGGATGCCGTCGCTCTGACCGTAGTTGCCGGCATGGTTGTGTCCGTTCAGGTAGGCCGCAACGCACGGGTAACGGGCCAGCAGGTCCGTCAGGGTTTTATCATTCCAAAGGTTGTGACCGTTTTTCGGGTAAACAGGAAAATGACAAAAGAGCATCACTCGTTCCTTGGCTTTGGTAGCGGTCTTTAGCTTGGCCTCGATCCACTTCAACTGTTCGTCGCCCAAGGCCCCGTTCCAACTGGGAGGGCACGGCTTCAGGGACTTGTGATATTCGGTCGCAGCCTTGGTGCGCGGGTCGTCCTTAGGCCATGCGTACAAGCTGATGTCGTTGCCGTCGATTGCGATGAACCGCCAACCCTTGCGAGAGAAGTCGTAGTACCGCTGCTTGAGCCCGAGCTTGGCCGGCACCAAGGCCTTCTTGTCGTCCGCCACTGAAAAGTCATGGTTCCCCAGCACGTGATAGTGCGGTGCCTTCAGTTGATTGTAGATCGGAACGACTTTATCGAAACTCTCAAAGTCCCGGTCGATGAAATCGCCCAAGTGCACCACGAAGGAGAGTTCCATCTGGTTGTAGTGCTCCACGCAGGCGGCTAACTTTACTGGAGATAGGTTGTACTTTCTTTTCGAGCTTGTCTTATCGCAGTACTGGCAATCAGCCACTGCCCCGAAGCGAAAGAGCGGACTACCCGGTCGCGGATCGGCACCAAACGAAAGAGTGGTGATGGCGAGAAATGCGAAAAGTGTAAAGATGACTTTCATATAGGTTTCCAAGGATTAGGGCTTACGGGTTCTTGGCCGGGTCGTAGGGCATTTTGCTCCAGTCCGAGCAGAACGGCGAAGCCGGCAGACCCGCCTTGTTGTAAAGGTTCCATGGATGCTCCTTGGAAGCTTCCGGATGGCAGGCGTAGCGCACCGCCACGGGTTGTTTCACCGACAAACTCTTCACCAACACGGTTTGTTCCACAACTTTGGCCTGGGCCGGATGCCACACACCATCCTCCCCCACCAGCTCGAACCCGTTCAAAGCACCGTCTTTGGCCTCGATAATTTTTCCCACACCCTCGAGATGCCCGATCATGAGGCCATCCTTGGCATAATCGAAACGCACCACGACCTCCGCATCACGCATCTTGGCGTCGCGAAACAACGGGCCGCTGAACGGTATCTTCTTACCATGAATTTTGGCCAACGGCCAGCGGGCCAATCGTTCACCGACGTCTATCTTGTTGGGCGGATGAATGTCATTCGCATTATCAAGGTCGATGGTGACCGCCATCCCCGTACCGTCAACTGCCATGGCCTGCAGCTGCTCCTCCCGGGCATAGGTCCAGGCGTAGCTCTTCCATTGGGGCAACTGTACGAAGTAGAAAGGCAAATCCGGCTTTTCAAATGATTTTCTCCAGCCCTCGATAAGCGCTCTTTGCTTAAACCTGTAATCGCGCGGATCTTCCCCTTTTCCGCAATTGGACTCGGCCTGATACCAAATCGCGCCCCTTATTCCGTAGGGCGCCACCGGGGCGATGCGCCCGTTGTAAATGGCTCCAACCAACCAGGCCGGACTGCGTACAAAGGTACCGCCAGGCATTTTCTTGATCGCCTCGAAGTCACCTGCCTTGGCCAAGGCGGCCAACTTGACCAATGTGGGATGGCCCTTGAAAGCGGAGGCTGGAACGTAAGGCTCGATCGGCGTGCCGCCCCAGGCGCAATCGATCACCCCGATGGGAATCTTAAGTTCCAAGTGCAAGCGACGAGCAAAGACAAAGGCCACTCCGGAGAACCCATGGACGGTCTTCGGAGAGCACACCACCCAGCTACCTCCATTGAGGTCACTCTGAGGAACGGCCGCGTTGCGCTCATTCACCTTGCGGTGGCGAATCGCGGGATAGTTCGCCTCGTCCGCCAATGCTTTGCCTTCAGCCAAGCGACGGGCCATGCCGTTCACCTTGTAGTCCATGTTGGACTGCCCCCCGGCAAACCATACGTCGCCAACCAAAACGTCCCGGATGGTAATTTTCTGGTCGCCGGAACTAATTTCCAGGGAACAGCCAGCGGTCGAAGCCTTCATCGGATCCAGCTTAACTTTCCAGCGGCCTTCCTTGTCCGTCTTCCCTTTGACCGACTGCCCCGCAAAGGCCACCGTCACAGAAGCTCCCACATCTGCCTGACCCAAAATGGGAACCGCGGCGTCGCGCTGCAGCACCATGTGGTCGGAAAAAATCTTGGTCGGTTGCAAAACAGCAAGAACTGGCGACGCCCACCCGAGGACGAAAAGGAGAAATCCAACGATTCGGAACATAAAGAAACTTTCTATTTGTTCTTCGGTTTAGGAGGCCTCTTAATCACCAAACTGTGAATGAAGGATTTGAG
This sequence comes from Opitutia bacterium, assembly GCA_002730975.1. Lineage (GTDB taxonomy): Bacteria > Verrucomicrobiota > Verrucomicrobiia > Opitutales > Seribacteraceae. The sequence goes on along the minus strand of PCBO01000072.1, from coordinate 6,077 downwards.
CCAATCTTACCGTACCTTGAAATGATCCACTGGTATTCCAATGATGGAAATCCTCAAAAAGGGAATCATCACATAGATTCGACTCGGTGGACATGTTAATGAAAGTAAGCCCATGCTTGTCTGCCAATTTTTCAATATTCCTGATGAATCGTTCCTTCCGACCAGGATATCGTCGATCGACGTAAGATTCTCGGACTTCGGCGTTGGGAAGATAGATCAGAATAAGTTGAGGAGTCATTTTTCGCATCATTCTCAGCGTATAATCAGCAAAAACAAAGTTGTCGTTCAACTGCTTGGGCGAAATGGACGAGAACCACGAATCCACGTTAGACTTGCCCAGATCGATGGGTCTCTCTTTCGAAACATCATTGGATTCTGAATTCATCAGGGTCGGATCACGGAATCGATCAGTTTCTTTGTCAAGGGATGCCTCCCATGCCATTCTTCCATTCTTCAACATACCGCCCAACCAGACGCGAGAATTAGCGACTCCCAAATGAATGGAATGGATGATTTGGCCACGCTTCCGACTTAATGGAAAAAAGGCATTCAATGCTATTTCAGGTTGATTCAAGATGTAGTAGTCCTGCCAACAAGGGACAATACCCGCGGCATTTTGAAAATCTGACTTCTCTAGCCAGAACTCTGAAACGCATAGAAAAGTTCTAGCGTCTTCAGTTAACTTGGGACTAACTTTTCTTAGAAGACTATGCGAGGTCACCCAACTTCCAGTGATGGTTGAGGCATTCACGAATCCATCTGCATGAGACCCCATGATCTCAGATAATTGATCAACGTCTATTTCCATGGATCTACTATCACCGAGGAACAGGATATCCAAATCTTCATCAGGAGACAAACTACCGATCTTCGAAACTTTTTCGATGTATGACGCTGTACGCAGATCTTCATAAACGAAAACCGAGGCAAAGAAATTAGCCGCAGCTAAAGCAAAAATCACGACAAAGTAATCCAAGGGCATTTTTGTTGATTTAGACTTCAATGGATTTTTGCTTGGCCTGTTAAAACTGAAAGTAGATGAACGGTGTATAGCCTGTTGGCCATGCCACCCAAATACAAACGGCGTAAATGGAATAGACTAAAGCACGTCTATAAACTGGTCTCGACTCCATGAAATCATGGTCATCCGAGAGATAGGCTCCCAAATCAACAACTAGAACCATGCAGTGAAAAAACAAAAGCGACAACGAAATCGCTAGGAAACCTTTGGCCGTGAATATAGCCGTTGCAATAATTGCCAAGAAATCAATGGCTACGCCAAAAGATTCCGCTCTAAAGAAAAGCCATGCCAGCAGCACAAGAAAGTTGGTTGCAAGAATTCGAGGCAAGGCTTGCAACCATTCCGACTGAGTGGAAGGGCGAAGCTCCCATTCCAATTCACGACCAGATAGAAAATGCTTATGGCAAACAAGGTATAACCCATGCAACCCCCCCCACACTACAAATTTCCATGAAGCTCCGTGCCAGAGACCTCCAATTAGCATGGTGATCATAAGGTTTCGATAGGTTTTCAAGGCAGATTGGCGATTCCCGCCGAGGGGAACGTAGAGATAATCCTTGAGCCAAGATGAAAGTGAAATATGCCACCGACGCCAAAACTCGGTAATACTCCGAGAAAAATAAGGTTGTCGAAAGTTAACCATCAACTCGATTCCGAACATTCGACTGACCCCTCGAGCGATGTCGCTGTACCCAGAGAAATCTGCATAAATCTGCAAGGCGAACATACACAAGCCGAAAAAGAGGAAACCGCCATCGTGGGTGGCATTCGCTGCGAAAACCTGATCAGCATAGTAGCCAGAGATGCAATCGCCAATGACTACCTTCTTGAATAAACCGACAAGAGCTAGAGAAAATCCCTTGCGAAAGATCTGCCAATCAAAGGCTCGCTGCTTCTCGATCTGAGGCAAAAGGCGTTTGGCTCGTTCAATCGGACCAGCGACAAGTTGCGGGAAATAAGCAACGAAAAGCGCAAAATCGATCTGGTTCTTACATGGCTTCAGGCGACCACGGTAGACGTCGATGGTGTATGACAAGGTCTGGAAGGTATAGAAGGAGATACCAACGGGCAGAACAATATTCAAAGTGGTGCTATCGCTCCAGTTTCCACCTAAAACCGAGATAAAGTCGCGGAAGGAATCCACGAAGAAACCGTAGTACTTGAACAATCCCAAAATCGAAAGGTTCGTACAAAGGCTTAGGAACATAAATTTCTTGCGAGCCGATCCTCTGGCACTCGCAATGGCTTTCCCGCAGTAAAAGTCAACAACCGTCGAAAGCAACAGGAGACCTAGAAAACGCCAGTCCCATGAACCGTAGAAAACATAACTGGCGACAAGCAGGAATGTATTCCTACTCCTGTGCCTAAGCAGGTAGTAAAAACAAAGGGTGAGAGGAAGAAAAAGAAGGAAATCAAAGGAATTGAAAAGCATTGCGGAAATGAATGATTTACCGATGCAAATTCAGCATGATTCTTTTCCAATTCGTCATATTAAGTAAATAATCAAAGTAGAGTAGGTAATCGGTCAAAGGAAGGTATCGCATTAGGTAATCCAAGGAACAAGATTATTTCCTGTTTGGCTTCCTTGGCTTATTGGGTTTCCTGATCTTCTCCTTAATGATCGGAACCTCGAGTCCGTCGTCCGGTTGGTTCCAAAGGCGGTAGGGGTCGTCCAGGCGCCGCATCTCGGACAGCAAAAGCCCCTCCATCTCCTTCAGCTTGGCTGCGTACTTGGGATCCTTGGCCAAGTTGACTTGATTCTTGGTTGGCTTCACCCCAGTCATGGCAGACACCTTGGGGTCATGGTGCTCCTTCATGAACTCGTGCGGGTTCTCCTTCAAATTGAAAAGTTGGGTGTGCTTCACACCGGTCTTGGTGACCTCGTACTTAGTCAATTTCCAGTCACCCTTCTTGACGCACCGGGACCCTGGGCGACCCCCGCCGCAGTAGACACCGTACAATACGTCGCGCACCTGTTCCTTGTCACCCATCAGAACAGGCTTGAAACTAATCCCCTCCGAGGTTTTCGGGGCATCGATCTTGGCCAAGTCGCACAAGGTGGCCAAGACATCGAGCAGGTAGATGTTGCCGGCGACCCGCGTGCCCGCCTTGATCCCCGGGCCCTTCACGATAAAGGGAATGCGCCAAGTGTGCTCGTAAATGTTCTGCTTGCCCTGCAACCCATGCCGCCCGATCGCCATACCGTGGTCCGCGGTGTAGACGACGTAGGTGTTGTCGAGTTCACCCATCTGCTCGAGTTTCTCCAAGACGCGACCGACCTGTATGTCGATATTCTCGCTGCAGGCGAACTCGCGGCCGAGCTCGTTCCGTATGGTACGTTCGTCCCGCTTTTTCCAGACACCCTTCACGCCGACCTCGTCGCGAACCGTGGTATGGCCATGGTCGAAGGGGTGCATCGGCAACCAGTTGACCGGCAAGGGCGGTTGCTTGGGGTTGGCCGGCGGCAGGTTTTCCTGGTCGAGGTGGTTGACGGCCCCGTACTTCTTAAGCAACCCGGGCTTGCCGTCACGAACGTCGTGGGGATGGGAAAACCCGTAATAAATGAGAAAGGGGTCCTTGTCCTTGGATGTCTCGCGCTCCTTCAGGTACTTCATGACCTGCTCCCCGTGCCAGTGGCTACCTGTCTCGTCGGTGCCGCCGCGTCTGGTGCCGTCGTGACGGACCGTGAAGAGCTTGTTGGCCGCATCGTAGCTGTTGCCGTTCTTGCAGGTCCGCATGGTATCGTAGCCGGCCCGATTGAATACAGCCGGCAAAGTGTACTGAGCGAGATCGGGCGGCACCTTCTCCGGATTGGTCACATGCGGGTTCATGACGCGGCCTGGCTTGTCCGGAACGTGCCAGACCGTACGACCGGACATCACCATGTGGCGCGAAGGGGTGCAGACCCCGCCAACCCAAGCCCCCATGTGATGGGCCCCGTCCAGCACCATGCCTTCCTTGGCGAGACGATCGACGTTGGGCGTGTCGAGAATGGAGCGCGGGTTATAGATCTTGAGATCCAGCGGGGACTGGTCGTCCACTATGATGAACAGGAAATTCGGTTTCTTGGCGGCCCCTGTGCTGAAAAGTTGAAGGGTGACCAAGAGGAGGCTTAGTGAAATTTTCACGGTATTACTTTTCTTCGGAGGGATTCTTTTTGTTCTTCTTGTTCCTTTTCTTGTCACCGGATTTCTCGAGGTCGAAATCAAATTCGTTTTTCTGGGCCGGCCCGGGCGTGCTGCGCCCTTTGTCGATGTAGCTCTGCAACAACTTCTGCAACCCCGCGGCCTCTTCCTTGTTCTTCTCGAGGAGGTTGCGGGTCTCGCTGAGGTCATTCTTCAAGTTATACAGTTCGCGGGTTCCGTTGCGCAAGGTGATCAATTTCCAGTCGCCTTGGCGGATGGCCAAGCCCGCGGGCGCCTGGTGGATGGTCGCCTCCCGGACAGGTGCCTTCGCCTTCCCCAACAAGGCGGGTAATATGCTCACGCTGTCCTCCGCCGCATCGGGTGGCAAGTCCTTGCCGAGCAGGTCCGCGCAGGTGGCGAAGAGGTCATTTAGGCAAATCACTTGGTCGCTCAAGGAACCGGGCTTGATCTTGCCTGGCCAGCGGGCCACGAACGGTTCCCTGTGCCCACCTTCGTATATGCTGCTCTTGTTGTCCCTCAGAGGTTCATAGCTTCGACCAGCTGCACCGTTGTCCCCGGTTGCAATAAGGAGAGTGTTCTCAGCCTGGCCATTGCGTTCCAGGGCCTCCATGATCTGACCCAGCATATCGTCGCCCTGGTAGATCCAGTCGCCGTATTTGCCTTCTTTGCCCTGCATGCCGCTCTTACCCACGAACTCCTCCGCCGGCACGATCGGGCTATGAGGGGGGCACATCGGAAAATAGAGGAAGAACGGTTTGTCCTCCTTGGCCCGCTGGTCGAGATATTCCAAGGCCTTCTTGATCATCATGGGCTGGTTCTCGATCCCCTTCACGTTGGCCACCACCTTGTCCTGCTCAATGATTCCCCCGATATTGCGAGCATGGGTGAAGCCGTAGAAATAATCGAAGCCGAGGGCGTTCGGTCCATCGGTCATGCGGGCCCAGGTAGGCAGTTCCTCCGACTTGCCCTTTTTCACGTCCACCCAGTTCATCCCGAGGTGCCACTTGCCGATGCAGGCAGTGTGGTAGCCTTGGCTCTTCAAGAAAGAGGCCACGGTAAGGCGACTCTTCGGAATGATCGGCGGCGAATAGGTCTTCAGCACACCGAACTGCCCGATGCGCGACGGATACCGTCCGGTCAATACCCCGTAGCGGGTAGGCGTGCAGTTGGCCGCAGCCGAGTGGGCATCGGTAAATCGGATGCCCTGCGTCGCGAGGCGGTCGACGTTGGGCGTCTTGAAAGGCGAATCCTTGCGGTAGCTCGGCGGCTGGCTATAGCCAAAGTCATCGAACAAAACGAAGACTACGTTGGGCTTCGTTGCTTCGGCCCAAACCATCAAAGGCATGAGCAGGAAAAAGAGCATGAGGCCAGGTTTTTTCATTTCGGCTTTTCTACTTTTTGGAGGGTAAGTCGTTCTCGCCTATTTCGCTTAGCTTGTCTTTCAGTTTTGCTTTCAGTCCGGCCAACGTATCAGCGTATTCTGATTTGTCGAAGAGGTTGTCGTATTGTTTGGGGTCATTCTCCATGTCATAGAGTTCCCCCTTTTTTCCGTAGTCGAGCAAGGCCCATTTTTCCGTGCGTAGCAGTCTGCCTTTGCCACTGGACAGGGCGGCATCGCGGACCTTGACGGTTGGGTTGTCCAGCATGCCCGATATGTCCTTGCCCTGAATATTGCCAGGTATTTTCAACCCGCACAAGTTGGAGACAGTGGGATAGAGGTCGATCAATTCAGACAAGGAATTACAAACGGCCGGCTTCTTCCCGGGCACGCAAATAATCAGAGGTACGTTGGCGGACTCTTCGTGTATGCTGACCTTTTGCCACATGTCGTGTTCACCGAGGTGGTAACCGTGGTCACTAGTGAAGATCACGATGGTGTTGTCGCGCTGGCCAGTTGCCTCCAGCGCGGT
>PCBO01000071.1 GCA_002730975.1 Opitutia bacterium | reverse complement strand
GTGGCAGCGGGCTTGTACACGCACCTAACGGCCACGGGCCTTATGGGCCTAACAAAAAAAAACAGAGCCATCGCTCGGGCCGTTGAAAAATGTGCGTGACACTATTTAACCCGCAATACAATCGGTTTACATCAACACCATCTTATCAAAAAATGAATCTGCCCACTTTTGACCACGAGAACGGCACGTGCGTCTGGGAAGGCCACATGGAGGCGAAGGATGTGCCCAAAGCACATGAGAAGCATGTTGTAGAAACGCGCGCAGCTGAAGTGTTTGCGGACAAGGACGCCGTTTGGGGTTGCGTCAACGAGGCCATGTCCATCGTAGACGGAGACTCGCCATTCGAGGGCCGCATCCTGGACAACAATCCCGCCTTGGAGGAGCTGGCATTCAAGGTCGGTTACCAAGGCGAAATTAAGGGCCGCACGCTGGCCGGGGTGCTTGGAGTCAAAGGGGAGATGATTTGCGCGAAGCAAGGCATCAGTCCGCTTTCGGCCATCTACGAATTCGAGCTGTCGGCGGTCGAAGAAGAAGAAGATGATGCTGGTGGTGTTCCTTCGCTGTGGCCGCAGTCTGCCGTCATCAACTGCGAGGCGACCGTGGCCAAGGTCTTCCTCGACGCCGATAAGGACAGCGGCGATGGCGAGAGTCGCATGGCTGTTGTGATCCGCGACCGCACCGTCGTGAAGGAACTCGAGAGGCAGCAGCACCAGGTGGAGATCCAGCTCACGCGGAACCAGACGCTGCAGACGCACCTCAAGTGGGTGCAGCACGAGGTGAAGAACTCCGCGCTGGCCATGCAGGCCAGGGTCGGGGTGTTGAAGCACCTCATTTCGGGCTTGCCGGAGTACGCCCAGGCGAGCATGGTGGACGACGTGGCAGGCATCCAGGTCGAGGTGGACACGCTGCTGCGCGGGCTGAACGACCACGTTGTGCTTGGCTGCCTGGCAAGCGGTACCTACAGCGTGCAGTGGTCAGAGTGCCGACAGCACGAGCTGTTGTCCAAACTCCTGCGTCACCTCGGCCCGACAGCGACAACAAACGAGTCGCAGCGACTCGAAGTGCACGGCCTCTGCGACTGCATGGCGGACCCACACGCCCTGAAGCACGCCACGTACAACCTGGAGTCCAACGCCCTCAAGTACGGCGTGCGGGAGTCGTTGAGGGTGTGCGCATGGATCGCCAGCGACAAAGACACGTGGCGCTCCGATGCCGCGAAGATGGGTCTACCTTCGGCGGTGCAGTACACCTTGCTGCACCCGGAGGAGACGGTGGTGGATAACATCGGTGAAATGACGCCAGGGACGTTGGTGAATTCCGACTCCGCGAGCAAGCTGTACTTCGACACCAGCGTCAAGGGCATGCTGTGCCTGTGCTTCGGCAACGAGGTTCTGGATACCGGTGGCAGCAGCGGCAGTGGGGAACAGAGAAGAAAGTTCATGGAGATGGCACGCAACGGGCGACTCCACGAGCTGTTCGAGGAGGGCGTCAGGGCGGCAGGAGAGCACAATTCGCTGCAGTCGTCTGGAGACGGACTTGCCCTCACACGCGCGGTGATCGAGGCGCTGATGGGCTCGCTTCACGTCTCCGTGTTTGACAGCAGCAACAACAATGAGAGGTTGTTCTTCCAAGTGCGGTGCGTCGTGCCGGTGCTTTGCGTCGAAGGGAGTCAACAACAACAACAACAACAAAAACAACAGGGAGGTCACGGCGGCGGCGACGACGACGAAGACGACGTGCTTCCAGAAAACACCTGCATCGTGGCACTCGACGACTGCAAAATGCAGCGCATGCTGCTCAAGTCTTGCCTGAAGAAGATGGGATCGTCCTTCCTTGTCTTGGGCGACCAGCAAGAGCACATGACTCGTCCCGTGGAGAACATGCTGCACCAAGCGCAGCAGGTGCAGCCCTCCTTGTCCACGATTATCTGCATTCTCGACCAGAACCTGGGAGCGGACACGCCCCTCGGAACAGACATTTCACAGACTCTGCGCACTGCGCTGATCGAAGACAAACGGCTTCGCGCTGCGCTTTCGGGTGGTCTCCACACGTTCATCCGCTCGGCAAACACGCAGCGCGACGACGTCGAAATGTACCTCCGGCACGCGGATGGCGTGGTGCACAAGGATGTGAGCTGGCAAAACCTCAGACGGCAACTGGTGCGTCGAGTCAGATCCGGAACGCAGCTTCGGAAGTTTGCGGCAGCGGCGGACCAACGGGCAAAGCAGAGCATGTGCCAATGGGCCTCCTCCGCCACTTCTTCTTCTTCCTCCGCATCGTCGTCGGATGAGGTCGAACTGGGCCAAGGGAGAAGCGAAAGCGTAGAAGAGGAAGAAGAGCGTGAGATGGTACGCACACTGCGAATCGGCATCCTTGAACGCATTGTTAACGTCAAGTCGACCGTTGCATCGATGTTGTCCGAGGATGTTTTGGGTTCTCTTTGCTTGGATAACCAGTTCAAGAGCGATCTCCACCAGATCAAGGGCGGTCTGCTGTCGCTTTCTGCAATTGGCGAAGTTCGGAACGGCGAAGAAGCCGGTACCCTCTGCGATGCGATCTCTGAAATTCGAACACTAGATAGCTGCGCGCGCCTACAGCTCGAGGCTTTAAGCACGAAGCTTTCACGGGCATGGGAAATGGTGACATTGGGAGAAGGGGAGGAGGTGAAGGAGGATGGCAGCGGCGAGCGCGCTTAAAAAAACCCCAGCCGCCGCGGCGCGGGCTTGTGCAAGTACCTAACGGCCACGGTCGTAGGAAACGTATAAGAAGTCAAGCGATAATAGATTCATACACTACGGATGTCAAGCAATACGGAACTGCAAGTTGCTGCTCTCCGCACATTCATCAACCACGTAAACGAGAAAACGTCTGTTGTTCAGATTCCCACCCCAGAGGAAGCAAGGCAACTTTTCAACTCACACGTTCAAGGACTCGTACGAGAAGGAATAAACAAAATGATAAAAGAGGGTAGGCGAAAAGGTACAATCTTATTGCTTCCTGAGCATGCCGAGGTTGCGACGTTGTTGCTCTCTCAAAGTGGCTATGAAGTTGTAAATAAAGGAAAAGATAATCAATATTACGGACACAATGTTGAAATTAGCTTTTAAGGCGCGCCAGGCCTTGCGCTTTTAAACAAATGTGCCGCCCAAGGGCCGACTTGGCCGCGAAAACCATTTGTTTTCAATCATCATTATCCTCCTCCTCCTCCTCGCTGCTTTCGCTGGTGATTGTAACTGCTTCTTCCTCCTCTTCATCGTCGTCGTCTTGGTCTTCGTCCAAGCGCATGCTGAATGATATTGCACCACCGTCCTCATATTCTTCTTCTTCTTCATCATCATCATCATCATCATAACACTGCAGCCGTCTTTGGCGCTTCGCTCCTCCACGACGGCGACTACTATTACTATGGTAAGCTTCTTTGCGCTTGCGTCCTCCTCGTCTTGTTGCTGCAGCAAGCGGGTTGCCGCAGACATCCGTCGTCGCGCGACAGTTCTTGACCCAGTGGCTCTTCCTCCCGCACCTCAGGCAGCCGTTGTTGGCATGGAAGAGCTCCTTGCACAGGACCTTTAGGTCTTGCCGAGAGATGATCTTCCGCGAGTACGACCCGCCTCTCACCTTGTCAATGCCCTGCTCGAGCATGACCTTCTTCACCTGAGCGTCCTCTTGCAAGCGCGTGTCGTGGTCTTTGCTGTGCTCTGCCGTTGAGAGCACCCTCATGGGGTACTTGCTCGAGAAGCCCACGGGCCTGTGCGCCTTGGTCCACGTCGCGCCTTTGCCGCGCCTGTGCTCGTCAAGGCGGCGAGCAGGGTTTTTGGTGGTGCCGACGTACCAAAAGCCACCGGACAGGTCCAACGTGTACAGGTACGTGTCGTCGTTGCCGCCGGGCATGGTTATTCTTATTGTTATTATGATTATGCCGCGCGGAGAGAGGGAGAGATGCCAGCGTCTTTATACACGCGCGGAAGGGTAGGGCCTAAGGTCAAAGCCTCGTAGGCGAACTCCTTCTTCTACGTGCAAACAACTTCGTGCACCTCTGGGATCTCTCGATAACGTGCGTAAATGCCCCTCTCACGTTTAGGACCATTCGAAACGGCTGGCTTGCAACGGCCTTGCAAATAATTAAAGCTGCTTTTAACACCCCCGCGCCCGGCCACCCCCCTATTTGGCCGTTACTGATGCACCACCGCCACTACCACCCATCGGAACCTTCTCGCCGCTCTCCCTCTCTACGACGAAGACCCTTCCTCCGTGCACGCACCACAGCTTAGTGTCGTCCTTTGTCTTCACGCCGGAGCATTCGAAGAGGGTCTTTGGATCGTGATTTTGTAGGAAGGGGAGGTAGTCGAAGGCACTGAATCCACCCTTGAGCTCAAGGAGGATGTTGCCGAGACGAGCTTCGTGTGGCGCCAAGGCATTGAGCACATCAAGCTGGGCTTCGGAGTAGATCGTGTCACAAGGCAGGAAGAGCACCTTCTCATCCGTTTCCGGCGAAGGGTCTTCGAAATGCACCACTCCCTGCATTTCGAACCTCGCAACGTAGTGCACCACAGCCTTGATGGCGATCGGCTTCCCCTTGTAGTCCACCACCCAGATCTTCCACCCCATCTGAGCAGTCCCGGTCACAAGGCCATCCGTGACCTTGGATAGCTGTCGCAGGTAGGTGTCCACGTTCTCCCGGCACTCCTGCTCGCCGTAGTGCTGGTTGCTCATCCCTTTGACGCAAGCTCCTGGAGTGAGCCACTTCATGCTCTCGAGGGTGTGCTCAGGGTCGCCACACGTCAGCGCGGTGAACACGTCGACGTTCTCCACGTCGCACGCAATGTCGACGAGCTCCTTGATGGTAGGGCTTCGGTCGAATGGCACGCCCATTGCCATTGCAAACCTTGAGAACCTCGCTGTCTCCTTCTTTGCCTTCCTCGCTGCCTTGTTCCTCTCGCCGCCGCCATCCTTCTTCTTCTTGTTGGCCTCCTTCAGCTTTGCTTGCTTTCCCATGATGATGTTTGTTGTCTCAGCAGCGAAATGTGTCGCTTTTATGCGGAGCCGTTGTGGTTTTCTGGTTACGTAGCACCGATGTTGCGTAAGCAACGGTCAACGTATTCGGCGATAACGTAAAAATACACAATGGCCGTTGGATTCATGTTGCATTGGTTCAACGGCCCGAAATGCATCATAAAAGCGAACGAAGACACAGTCTGCCAAATCACACACATGAACTCCTCTAAAGTGGACCGAGTGCCGAATGGTCGTGCTGTTTACAAGCCATCCGTTGTGCTCGAGAAGACATACAGAGGCATTGCCGACCTCGACGAGAGACACGAATTGGGGTTGATCCGTCGACACCCGTCGTGCAATCTGAAGACCATGAACTTCACCTTGCTCAAGTACCAAGCGACGGGACTCAAGCAACTTGACCTCCACGAGCTGCAAATGAACAGGCAGCTGCTTGCGATGCGAAAGGAGAAGATCTCGTGCGACGAGTTCGGCACGCTGATGTGCAGCGGCAACCACCTCATGAGCTTGATCGTGGATCACCGGGTGAAATCCAACGACCCGGTGAAAATCCAGGAAGTGATGGTTTGGGAGGCAGAGGCAGAGGTGATTGAACACGACAAGGCGAACCCTGAGCTGAAGGAGACAGGAGGCAACAGGTACCGCTTGAAGGAGATCACCTGTCGATCGATTGGCATCCTAAAGCCAAGCGAAGAGGATTCGAACATGTACGACTGGCTCCTGCCTGATGGGCTGAAAAACAAGAATGCCCTAACGAGCCAGACATGGAAGTACGAAGGGGATGTGTTGGGCGAGGAGCGGGTAATCGAGCTGAAGGAGCAGAACGAAGAATGGATCTGGGAGTACGAGTTCGAAGGAGAGAGAGGACACGAGACCCTGCGAAAGGTGCTTCAGCTAAGGAAGCATCAGAAGGCGAAGGAGTGGGACGGAGAAGCACCAGAGGTGCAAAGAGGAGCGACGATCAAGGAGCTCTCTGTTCTGAGCGAGTTCAAAGAAGGACCAGATGGTGGACGTCCCTGCCTTGTGTACCGCAACATCGTGTGGGCCAGCGCGCTGATTGAGGAGTACAGCTATCGAGCTCGTGACAGCAGCATGGACAAGTTGGTGCTGCACAACAGGGACTACGACGGCCAAAAAATCACTGCGACGTTCGAAGGGCCGATGAATAAGGAGCGTTTGGTGCAGATCGAGGCTCCGTATTTTGACGGGCGTCTTAACGAGTGGGTCTCTGCGGTCTATCATTACTCAGGTGTCAAGGAGGTGCTTCAGACCGTGGATATCAGCGTTACCAGTATGGGAGATGAAGGCAAGAACCTTTACGTGCGGACCTTCAGCGGAGAAGAAGACGAGTGCCTGATCAAGGAAGAGAACTTGCTGACTGGCAAGGTGGTGCGCTTCGAAGGTCCCAAGGGAAAGGAGGTGGAGAAGAAGAACAAGAACAAGAAGAAGGGGATGCATGGCAGGCAGAGGCAGAGAGCCAGACGCAGAGAGGAGAAGAAAGCAGCGAAGGAGGGGGAGAAGGAGGAGGAGGAGGAGGAGGAACTCTGCAAAGAAGAGCTCAGCGAGGAAGAAGCTAAGGAGGAGCAGGAGCAGGAGCAGGAGAAGGAAGAGGAGGAGAAGGAGGCACTGGCCGCAGAAGCCGAGTGCGTCGTCGTCGGTGTTGAGCAAGAAGAGGTTGTTGTTGAGCAAAGCAAGGGCGAGTGCTGCGTGTGCTCCGAGGAACACGGAGAGAAGCTGAAGATCTTGGTGCCCTGTGGCCACAAGTGCATCTGCCAAGGGTGCATGGACAAAATGGTCGCCAAAGCGGCTCCTGATCCAATGCAGTGTCCCTTGTGCATGGTGTCCGTGATTTGTCACCTTGACAAAGTGTTTAGCGTCTAGCCTGTGCTTGTATTACTACTTAAGCGGCCTGCCTTGCCTCCGGCGCGCTAAGCAACAGTGGTAATAAAGCTCACACCATCGCCGCCGCCGCCACCGCCATGCAACAGCAACAAGAAGATGAAGAACAAGCGCGCCAGGACGACGACGGTGGAGAATCCCCGGTCCTGTGCGACGCGGGAAGCGAGTGTAGCGGCAATAATCACGATGATGATAACGGTGATCGTCGTAGTAGTGGTCCCGTGGAAGAGGAGTGCTGCTCGGAGGAGTGTCTCCTCTGCCGCGTGGACTGTCGACCCGAGGCGTACGGAATCACGCCGTCGGCGACGCAGTCGCTGCGGCAGCTGATGCTGATCGAGGCCTCCAACTTTGGGATGATCCCGGACGACCTGCTCTTCGGCAAGGTGGCTGAGGCGTACCGCGTTCTCATCTACGACCCAGCCCATGACAGAGGGGAGGCAGACGTGCCGCTTTGGACCCCTGCGGACGTCAAGCACCACTTCACCAAATGTCTCACGCTACTGCCGAGGCGCAACGTGGTCTCCACCATGAAGTCACTGACTCGCATCGAGAAGCACATCCGCCTCAACGAGCTTTTTCAGACAGACACGGACAGTGGCAGAAGAGAGATCTGTCCCAAATCCCTCGACAGTTACCTCAAAGTCGTGAAGACGAGGATGGACATGCAGAAGACCCTCATGGGAATTAACAAGCTAGACGCCGGCCACATCGAGGCGAGCCGCCTCGGCGTGGCAACGGGGGGAGGGGCAACAGGAGGAGGAATGGGAGGAACCGAAGGGGGGGAAGCCATGCTAGACATCGACGTGACAGGGGAGTCAATGTTTGCATGAGCGTTTTATTCTCAAACCCCGCCGCGCGCCTCCCTTTTGCGGCCACTAGTGCCCCCCAGCGGCGCAGCTAGCCACGTCGCCAGCTCAGCGAGCTGGGACGCGGTGAACAACAACGCGCACATGTAAGCAACAGAAGTAGCAAACCCCATGCAGAGACCCGAGTCAAGCAGAAACGACGAGGACGCCTCCCAGAGATCATTTGCCGCGGACCCGCCCCCTTGACCGAATCCAGTATCGCTCGATCGTCGAATGGAGCTGCCTTGTGCGTGGGGATCGGGGTACTGTCGGTGCATCGTTTTTGTCTTTCGTTGCCGACGGCACATCCGCACTCTTTTAAGGGCACTTTTTAACAAAACACCTTCCTCTGCCCTTTGGAGCCATCCTATCCTCGATCATTTTTATTATCAACCTTGAGCCGATTTCAGTAGAGCGTCTGAAATCCACCTTCTGTAGTTCGATGGCGGCCTGCTGTTGCGCGAGCTGTTCCATCCTGTCAAAATGTAACGCGTTTTTCTGTAGGTCTCCGCAAGACTTGAACCCCTGAGGGGGCGACCAATGTGCTTCTGTCCCTTCGTTGACGGTCGCTTCTTTTTGTGATCTTTCAAAGGCCGCGGACTGTGTGCATTCAGACGAAAGCGTTGGGCTAACTCCTCCTCCTCTTCCTCGTGTATCTGGTACTTTCTCTCCACTGGTTTGCACGTTTTTCTCCCCCTTGAAATTATCCGCTCTTCTTTTGTCCTTGTTCTTTGCCCTGGATGTCACGGGCCTTTTCAGCTTCGTGGACTTGTTGCACTTCAGAAAGTCGTATGCAATCTGCACTCTGTAGAATTCATTCACTGTGTCGTTCCTTCCACTTCTGTCGGGATGAGTTTCCCTCAATTTGTTTTGCCATGCTTTTTTGATTGCTTGAAAGTCTGCACCCCGCTTCACGCCAAGCACGCTCCGCGCCTCAGTCACGCTGTCTATCGACCCACCGGGATCATCGCGCCTGATTTTAGTCATTGCTTTCTTCCAACCGGGAATCAATTGAGTCCTTCCAACGCCGTGAATATATTCCCGCTTTTATGCACACACAAGATTTGTCAACGGCACACTGCCGTTGCAAATAAATGACAGCTCAACGGTATTCGGAGGTACCGAGAAGCATACTGATTTCCAGGCCGTTCCTTTCAGACATGACGTAATCGGGACAGCCGCAGCCCCCACCAACGTTTTCATTGCATTCGCACACGCACCCACAGTCCACCATCATTGACTGCCAGGTGGCTGGCTGCAGAGACACACCATCGGAGAGTAATAGCTCGTTAGCAAGGCTGCGGCAGCGGAGGAACGACGAGGCGTTCATCATCACCCATGCGCAATGTCGAAGAAGCAAAGTCAAGCAGCTGCCGCGATTCTCTTCATCTCGACCCCTACCTCCTTCTTCGGCTAGCCTGTCAAATTGCCAGTGCAGTCGCGACGCCCTGGATGCAAGGTCTCGTAGTGAAGGTGAAGTCCGTAACGTTTCTTCTACTTCTTCTTCTTCTTCTCTTTCTTTTCCGATCTTCTGCGTTGCTGTATTGCCAGTTACACGCTCGGCATCTATCAAGAAGCTCAGGCTCTCCCGGATCAGCACCAAGCCCGATTTGTGATTCGCAAGGAGATGCATAAATGGAGGCGCGAATGGGTCCAGATCAAAGTCACTGCTCCACGCCTCATCTCCTGAGTCTCTTCGTGTTTCGCCGTGTTGAGAGAAGAGGCCTTCCATGAGTTTTGTGGAATTTAGCGCACTGTCGAACTTTTGAACGGCCAACTGAGCTGCCAGGGTGGTGCACCAAACCAGAACACACTCTAAGATCAGTGAGTTGGTTCGGTATTCACACGGCCTCGTTTTGCTCAGTGTGCACACCCTAGTCCACCCGAAGGTCAAGAAAGATACCCTTGTCGGTAGTGTGACAAGGCCACCCGGTTCTTGAAGGGCCTGCTGCAAGGCACATGCGTATCGCCGCGCATGATAAGCCAGCCTATTCTCAAGTGATTGCTTTCGCTGACAGACGCGAGATTTACTCGAGGCCCCCTGCTCATGGTAATCCTGGATGTAGCGAGCTGCGTTGAGAAAGGATATTTGCTTGCAGTAAAGGAGCTCTCGTCCGTCTCGGCTCTCTCTCTCGCACCGCAGAGCTTTTAGGATCAAGTGCCAGTTCACAGGCGCCACTGGTATGTAGAAAGACCCAGCCGGGGCAAACCAAGTGAGGATGCAGTCGCGCACACTGTCGACCATACACTTATGATTGACACCCGGTGCGCTACGGCGTTCTTCCATGACGTGATTGGTCGTGGAAGCGTGTGTGATTCCATGTCGCTCGAGTATGCGCTCCATGTTGCCCAAACAAATGGACGACAATGAAAGTTGCTTCTTGGTAGGTCTGGGTGATTATATACCTTTAGAGGTTGGACGCGGGCAAGAATAACATAGCCAGTGCGGACACATAAAGTCCAAGAGCGTCAACAAAAATGGCTCCTGTGGTGTGGCAAGCCGCCGTGCCGCTAACACTGCTCATTTCCTGGGCAATTAACTTTGGATTCTTGACGAATTCCGCCTCCAATGCCGACAAGGACCTCTGGTGTTCCTCTGGAGACAAAATGGCACACCTCAAACACGCGCACATTGTACAGGAGCTCAAGAGGATTCCGGTCGTTGAGCCGGGGCCGTGCGTGGTGGTGTGGGATCAACGAGTGTTCTTGGCCTTCCTGACCGAGGTGGTGCCCGAAACACTCGCCGTGTACGTGATGGAGAACGTTACACACGTGGATGAGTCAATGAGTCCTATCCACATTTTCAAAAGCAAAACCTCGACCGCTGCCGATGTGACTGCTGGTAATCAGTGGGCCATTTTGAAGATCTTATCAGGCAAGCAGCAAAACTTTCAAATAAAAAGCAGTGCCAAAGTGCAAATGGCCTTGACACCAGAAAGGGATGGGCTTGTGATCCTTGTAGACGGCATTAGCAGCAGCAGTGCCAGGCATCAGGTGCTCCATTCCATTTTGTCCAAGGGGGGCCAGTGGTTAACGTCTGTGAACGACGCGGAACACGCCGTGCCCGGAGGAGAGCTCACCACAATGGACCTTACGCGCGTCCACGGCACCTCTGGTGGCACGGGTGAAACGTCGCGGCCTTCACTGCTCAAACTTACTTTGTCCGTTCATAAAGCTGACAACGTTGTTGACAACTTCCTGACCTTAGAGCGCTTTACAAACCAAGCCTCGATAGGGTCGCGTGCCATTGACTACAACCACACCAAGGCGACGCTGCAGCTCCCGGCCGGTGTGCTCTCCGTCAGCAAGGCAAACGTGGTTCCCCCTGAAGCCACCCTTGCAGCAACTCTGCCAAGCACCGCAAGCTACGTGCTCTGTCACGTTTTCGTGATGGTCATGGTTTACAGGGAAGGCAAGTCTCATGCTTTCAAGAGCATCATGAGGCTAGACGTCACGTCTCAAGAGAATAACATACACTCGCTTTCGATCACCATAGGCAGTGCCTGGGCCAGGGGCGATGCTTTTACACCAACCTCGTCTGTGTTGGAGACACTAGCGTCCGCGGCTTCTGTTGACACCGCAGCAATGGCAGCAGAAAGCACCCTTTTTGTTGCCACGTCTTCTCACATCACGTTCGACACCCTCCATGTCACTACTTCCGATGCCAACAAACTATCGCTTGTCCGTTTAGACGAACACGGTAGAGTAAGGAAGAATAGCAACTGTGCGTCGATTTTGACGCATCCCGGTTTAATACCACAAGTGTCCTCAATGGTCGCGTTAGGAAGAGGCGATGCGATCAAAAGCAACCATACTGTAAAAGCGACGCGTATCCGTGCAGTCGCAAGAAACGCTATTTTGGCATACACCAGGTACTTTGATGACCGGCTTTCCCTTCACGTGGCCATCTTGCGCGTGGGGTGAAAAACATTAAAATTGGCCGCCGGCCCGCTTGGTTATAATAGTATCCCCCATGCGGCCGCGCTGGCCCTCAGCGAGCCTGCACCTTGCCACGTCACGGTGCCCCCCGAGCTGTTGCGCTTCCCATTCTTCCTAGCAGCGACAGCACCAACACCGCTTGATGATGATCCATGCTTACGCTTCAAAGAAACCGCGCTAAAGGCGCTCTGCATTGAGCGCTCTTGCACGTCCCTTGGTGGTTGCATGCCGATCAAGGATAACAACAAGCGCTCTTTGACCATGAGGTTAGACACCGTGAGCCCTTCCTTGGGTTTCAAGCCCCCTGCGTCCACGGCCTCCTCTCGCTGTATCATCTCCTCGAGTGCACCCTTTGCGGACGGAGGTGGCCCTAAAGTCAGGCCACCGCACAGTTTCTGTATTACGTAATGCATGAGCTCAAGCAAGTGATGGCCAGTTTGAGGCATTCGGCCCAGGGAGGCAACGATGCCCCTTTCGTGCACCTTCCCTTTCACTGAGCCTCCTTGCGAGGCTTCAAGTGCCTGCCCGAACTGACACTGAGAATGTACAATCACCAGGTTTGCGTAGTCCTTGTCGAGTCGAAAGGTGCAGACAGTGGCGGCGTTGATGGATGCCAGAGCACGTCCCACTTGATCGTCTGTCAGGTCGACAGACGTTCCCTCCGTAACCGCCTTGGTCGATGCAAAAATCATGGAATCGGAAATGAGTGCCACGCACTGCAGGCCAACCCCGAGAGCCGCGGTCTTCGCGAGCTCCATGTCCTTGTAGAGGCCCTTAACGTACATGTCTCTAATCCTCGGGGCAATGTGGGCCAACGCCCCTAGGAAGGAGTTCCCTGCGAGCTTGAACCCTGCTGCAAGTTCAGAGTCTCCCTTCTTTGCTGCTTCTTCACGAAACTTAAGGAATCCTCGAACTACCCCCTGAACGTGTCTCAAAGCACAATCGTTTTCTTCCTCTGCGTCTGCGTGAAGAAGGAGTGTGGTGTACGCGGCCTCGGCGTCGTACTCGACGCACCTCGCAGGCACGGCCTTCACGGTTGGATGTGCCCAAAAGCGCGGTCCTAGGTGCACAGCCTTTGTCCGGGGCTTCTCTCTCTTCTCAATCAGCTCTTCGTAGCAACTGGCTCCCATCTTCTCCCTAAGCAGATGCTCACTCCACTCCTGTGTGCCTCCCTTTCTCTCCACCTCTTCCAACTTCGGCTTTCCTTCTTTCGCCAGCAAATGTGACAGCACTGGGTCCCAGTGTATCTTGTAGTTCGCACGAACGCATTTTGCCCTGCCTCCCATCCTTCTGCCTCTCTCTCTCTCTCTCTTACAAGAAGTTTGATGGTCTTGGATTTCTGTTTTTTAATCGCCTTCAACGGCAGTCGTGTTCAGCCGTTGCTAAAGCCCTCAGGGATTTGCCAACGGCACAATTTCAAATCTTCCTTTGCGCGCCAAAAATGGAAGGTTTGAAATTTGACAGTTATGCGTGACAGGCCAGAAGGGAATAAATAAATCAAGTGCACTATCGACCGATTTGCAGGT
>PCBO01000070.1 GCA_002730975.1 Opitutia bacterium | reverse complement strand
TAGTTGTTGTTGTCTCTTGTATGCCCTTAGTATACACAACGTATCGGAACTGTCAAACGCAATCTTCAACGAAAATAGCGGGATTCCCTGTTTTTGTCAGGAAACCCCGCTTTTTACCGCATAAAAAACTTTCTACTTTATTGAAATACTTTCTGCCAGCACGCAGATAGCCTCTTCCATTCGTAGATCCATAAGCTCAGCTAGGCCACTTGTCCTTAGTGCAGCGTGCATAAGCTCGTGCTTCAGGACTCGGTTATATCGAGCATCTTGATAACGCAGTGCATCATCAATTTTGACGGTACGCTCACTGACATAGCAAGCTCCTTCGCATCGCTCACCTTCTACGAGAAGGTTAGGCACATGCTCGACTGTGTAACGCTGCCCTAGTACTTCAACCTCGTACATATGAGGCTCAACCATTCTTACCTCCAATCTTACAAACTGTAGCTCTTACTGATGCACCTCCGAGGCACAGCAGAAGTACGCTCTGTATCGTGTTCCATACGACAGGTTCGACTGATCGCCCTGCAATGCTCAAGTAGCAGAACAAGGCGACCATAACGAACATGACGATTCGGGACGATGAGAGCTTACCGTTCTCATCTCTTATCATCTACTTGCCTCCCTAATTTAAAACCAACTAAACAAGCTGCCAGCGTCCATATTGAAATGAAGCTAACACACAATAGAAACTCTAACATGATCATCATTAACGTCTCCTTATAATATTACCCTCTTCGTCATATAACGGATGTTCTTCGAGCCACTTGTTAGCACAAGTAAACGAGCAGAAGTAGTTATCTTCCCAACCCGCTGCGACTCGTGCGAACACGCTCTCGACTGCTATCTGCCTACCACACTGCTGACAGTTTAGCGGCACAGGCCACAACCCTAGTAACAGCAGCGGTAGTAAATAGATGACACGTAAGAACCTAATTCTTCTCATTCTTTTTTGCCTCCATCGCAAGGGCTAACTGTATCACACAGAACCAGAAGCCTATACAGATTCCAGTGACTAGCGTAGCAGCAGTAGTAAAGTTACAAGTAAGAAGCAGAAGAACGAGAGCCAACTGCCACAGCAGAGCATTAGTCATAGCTACGCCTCCCGAAGATGATGTTACGAAGCTTTCCGATCACACCAACCCTCTTCGGGTTAACAAGGTCTTCTAGCTTGTACTCTTCCCGTCGAAGGATGTTGTACATCGCTATCTCTTGCTTGCTATTGACCCCGCAGACACGCACGACTTTAGCGTGCATCTCTAGCAGGTTCTTGACATAGTTAGTCTGCATCAAAATCTGTTGCTCTTTAGTTCTCTTCATTGCTGTCTCCTCCATAGATAAAGTTTAAAACCTGTGCCAGTCCAGACCACTTAGTATCGTCTTCCTTCTTAGCAGCAGCTTCGTTCTGTTTAATTCGCTCCATAGTCTCACGAAAAGCATCTCTGTCTTTCGTGCGGTTCTTGTCGCCCTTACTCATTGCTATTCTCCTCCTCAATAAACTTTTGCAACATTGCTAAAGCACGCCAAGCTACTTTACTCAGGTGCAACCTTCCATCTGCATCATAAGGGTCTTTGCTATGGTCAGCAAGGTGTCTTATGATTGCATCTAGTTCATCCGCTGACTTCGAACGATCCCAGTACATAGGCTCAGTCGGGTCATTGTGCTGGTAGTGTCCTACCATGCTGTTCTGAGCTACCTGAGCTAGTGCGTCAGGGAAGTATGCTAGGCAACCAGAGAACATAGGTGTCATCTTACGTCGCTTAGCCTCTTCCATGCCGTCATAGTCTAGCACAGGTTTCTCTTCCTTCTCAGCAGCCATCTCCTTCAGTAGAGCAGAACGGTCTGAGTCTGTCAAAGCCCAATGAGCTTTCTTCTTAATCGCAGGCAACTGAAGCCACGACTTGTCGAAGTAGAACCGTCCCTCTTCGCCTTTGTTGTACTCAGCAGGCCAGATATAGCCGTAGTTAGTACCATCTGCGTAGGATTGCTCCCAAGCGTAGATATTCTCTAGGCTGTCATCTATGAGCAGATTAGTCTTACCAGCCGTCGCCATGTAGTGCTTCTTGTTAAGCCCATTCTTGACTCCGTACACTGACAGCCCGAACAGTCGAGATGCTAGATCTCTCTTGCCCGATAGACAAGCATTATCACCGCCGGTAACAGTCAGCACCTTTACAGTGTCACCGTTCTCCCTAGCCCACTCTACGAGAGCTTTGGCTTCGTCGGTTATGTACTTCTCTTGGTTCCAGAACTCTTTAGGCAATCGCTTAAGAGAGCTAATGAACTCTTCCTCTGTCATACCGAGGTCGGAATAGAAATCCCACCTGTCTGTCATCAGCTTCTCTTGGATTCCATGCCAGTCTAGATATGCCTGCATGAAATCCCACATTACGCCATCCCAGTCTAGATAAATTCTATCGTAACGCATAACTTCCTCCTACTTTTTATATCGGAATGACGTAAAACCTTCCACACCGAGTGGTAGGCCGTCAGACCAAGAATTATTCTTTCTCATAATACTCTCCACCATTAGTAGATGTGAGTCTGCTGTAGCTGCATCGTGTTCAATGATCACCTCATCGTGAACAGTTGCAACTAAAGTATACCCCGCAGCATCTAGCATGACAAGTGCATCGGCCATAATATCTCTAGCACATGCTTGCACTACGTTCTCGCAGATCTTACCGCCGTAAGTGTCAGCCCACACCATGTTCTTACCGAGTGGGCGCTGATACTTAACAGCAGGTTGACCATACTTGCCCTCAATTAGTCGGGCGTTCTGATACCTAATAGTTCTACCAGATCGCAAAGTATAGCACAATGCCCCTTTTTCCATGTACCAATCTGAATCGTCGGCACTCTCCCCTAGTAGAGCGTTAACGGCTCCACAGTCGAGTTCGTACCAGTAATTCTTGATACCAGAGTAGGCGTTACGGTATCTATCGACCACTTTCTGGGCGAAATCCAGAGAAACATCTAAATCTGCCCAATCTTTCAAAGTAGCTTGGAACTTGTTAGCTCCCATGCCATAACCTAGCCCAAGGATGCCAACCTTGCCAACCATACGCTTCTTTTTGTCAGCTTTGGTCACAACCTCACCGAAGACCTCCGAAGCGAATGAGCAGTAGATGTCTGATCCAGTTCGGAACTCTTCTACTAGCTTATCCTCTCCAGCGAGCCACGCTAAGACCCTAGCCTCGATTGACGCATAATCTACAACGATTAGCTTTTGCCCCTCACCTGCTCGCATCATAGGACGCACAGCAGACTTCGCAGCTTTAAACACATCGCCTGCAATCTCATCAACATCTTTACCAGCTAGGAAAAGGTCAGCTAGTGCATCGGTATCTGAAACAGAGCCACGGGGGAGGTTCTGGATCTGGAGGCCACTACCAGCCCAGCGGCCTGTTGTAGCTCCGTGATATTTCAGATTCCCTCGTACTCGCTCATCTACCCCAGCCATAGCTAAAGCCTTCTTGTACTTACCAGTGGCTACCCCTGCCCCGTTTTGGCGACACAAAAGCACCTGCTGAACTAGCTCATCATCAATCTCTTCCAGCAAGGCCTGCACAGTGCCAGCCTGTAGGTTATCAGTCTCGATGCCCTGCTCAGCAAGCCACGTAATGATACGCTTAGCCTGAGTAGGCTTCTCCACTGCTCCACCAGTAGCTAGGGTAATCTCATCGTTTAGCAGAGCCTTAGCTGTCTCTACTTTGTCAATGATGATCGTAGCTAGTTTGGTGTCAACTGCTATACCTCGCCGATTCATCGCTTGATCTAGCTTCCAGATCTCCAACTCACGAGCAGGTAGCTCACCTAGCTGCTTATGGATCTCACGCTCTACCTCTACATCTTGTTTGCAGTAGGCTTTAATGACCTGTGCATCTGATGCAGGTATCTCATCTGGGGGTGTCTTGAAATGCTTTCGAAGGACTTTAGCTCCTTCTTTGTCTTTCTGGACACTTAGGTTGAGATGCTCAGCCACAGCTTCGAGCGATGCAGGTAATGCGTGGTAGCTCGCAACGGCTGAGGTACAACGCATGTTAACATCCTCGATACCGTAGATGTGATAAAGCACCTGCTCTTCCATAGCCGCATTGTGAGCATAGACTAGCCCACCTTCGCGGATATGTCGTCGGATCTCGTTAGGCAGCCTCTCAGATACCTGTACCGGCTCATCATCGAACGCCCAGCCTACACAGATCACCTCTGTAGTAGGATCGGAGCAGTAGCGATATGTTCCAGTATCTTGGATCTTAGCCTTCGAAGATGTTTCGAAGTCGATATGTAAAATTCTCATTCTCGCATCCCCACCATTATAAGACCCACGTTAGCCAACCCGTAGCTAGCCCAAACGATAGCCCAAGGAATGTCCCCCTTGAGTGCGTAGGCTATAGCTACTCCAGTGTATAGTACTCCTACAATAGCCGGTACCAAAGCGATAAAAGCGTCTAGTGTCATCAGTTCATCCTCCATTTCAATCTTTGAGCCAACTCCATAGGTGGCTTCTTTTCGTTAGTTAAAATAAAATATCCCTCCATCTCAAGCTCTCCCTCTTCGCTGTACTCGTCCTCTACCATAGATGTGATAGTATACCCGTTAGAGCGAAGGAAAGCTAACTCTGAATACTCTTCGTGAGCCACTTCGATAGTTACTTTATGGCCTACCTCTCGCGGCTCAAGACGGCTGATAAGCTCAGATCCAATACCTTGCCGTCTGTAATCTTTGTCTACCACACAGCGTAGAATGTGCCGCTGCTTTGGGTAGTCTTTCGGAATCATGCAGAGAATATACCCTACGATAGACTCACCGTCAACTGCAACAAAGGCTTGGTATACTACGAAAGAGTTCTCTCGTGTGAATATCTCGTCAAGCTCATCCTTGCAGAAGATTTCCCCGTGATCATCTTGGCGAAGATCGAAGTCTTCTATGGCTTGATGATCGCTAAGTGCAATGTTTCTGTACGTAATCATTTGTCTTTTCCTCCGTAGATCATAATTCTTATTGCCTGAGCAGCCGCCTCTGCTGCGGTCTCTGCTCCCTCGCTAGTCTTGTCTCCAATTTCGTAACGTGACATGATAATCTCCTCCAATCATTAGTTAAAGTGGCATAGGTTCGAAAATAGGTGTCTGTCCATCAAGCACAACCCCACAGCCGTAGATTGGCTTAGAAGAGTACTTGATACCGTATTCCATCTGAGCGTGCTTGTAATCGCTTCCGCATCCTACCTGCAATCCGAAGACTCGTGTAAAGCGGTTAGCGAAGAACTCTACTCCAGCCTTGCTGTGGTGGTGGCCTTGCACTACGCTTTTGAACTCATCTTTAGCGTTAAGGATAGCCGAAGCCCGCCCTCGGTCACCATGCTGGTAGATAACATCATCGATAATCAACTGAGAGAATCGAGGGTGTACTGTCCAGCTTTCTGGCAATCTCCATAAAGACTTAGGATCTCGTAGGTAAGACATAGGAATACCAACTTCGTTAGCCCAGCGGAATGGCAGAGCGTCATGGTTACCTATCATGAGATCTGCTTCTGGGAAAGCCTCAGTAAGCATCTCTACCTGCTCCATCGCTTGATCGTACTCACGGACTGGATCTTTAAGGCTTGGCTTCTTTAAGTGAAATGAGAGGGCGCAATTATCTACTAGGTCACCAGCGTGTACTACTCTATCACAGTCCCACGCAGCATATGTGTCCTCTAAAAACGAAACGTAATCCGGTCGCATTGTGGGACAGTGTGTGTCCCCGATGATTAAAACTCTTGACATTGTAAAGCCTCCTAAAAATATAAATGATAAAGAAAAGCAGCCCACCCGCTATCGAGCAGGCTGCGGTTAAGGTTAGTCTAGAATCCGAAGTCAGATTCTACAGAACTGGTCGAGCCAAAGGCTTCTCCGGCTCCAGTTTTCTGGACGTTTCCGAGGTAAAGGCTTACACCCTTCTTACCCGCAAACTCCCAAGCGTACGCACTTACAGCCGCACGCATCTCACAGCCACCGTATACCTCTGTCTTGTCGAGGATAGGGTTAAGCTCCAAGTCTACGACCTTCGGTGGATCGCTCTGCTTGGCCTTCGCAATGGCATACTTCTTACCTGCATACTCAGGTCGAACTTTACCTTCAGCGTCCGTCTTCTCATCGCCATCCTTCATCGGCATCGAGATGTTCGCTGGTCGCTTGTCGCCCCATTTCTTCACGATGGCAGCTTCGCAAGCAGCCTTTAGTGCAGATAGGTCTTCTTCTTTATCCCAAAGCATCGTAACGCTGTACTTCGGCTCTTGACCTTCAAAGCCCGATGCTTCGAACAAGTTTGGGAAGCTGGCAATAAACGATGGTGTAGTTACTCGTGACATATTAAATCTCTTTTCTTTTAAAACTTGTTAAACTGTAAAAACTCTAAAAACTCTAAATCTCTTTTTATACTTTGGTTAGCTTCCTCCAAAATCTTTTAGTATTTCTGCCTTACCCCGTGCAGGGCAGATGTCTTTCGCTCTGCAAAACCAGCAATGTGAACCTTCGGAGGTGATCGTGTCCAACGTCTCCTCAGTAGCTTCATCGGCAAGTTTAGCAGCTTCCTTAACCCTGTCAAGAAAGATTTTACAAATTTCTCGGTTTACTCCTGTTGAGCGTGTTTTCTTCTTAGTTTTACCGTTTGGCTGTATGATAGCTAACGTAACACTATTAACCTGCTCGAATTTATCGAAGATCATAGAGGCGTAAGAAAGTAGCTGAGTGTTAAGTGTCCCGTCTCTTTTCTGTACCTGCACGATTCCCGTTCCATTCTTCAGATCTGCCAGAAGTGCGTGATCACCGTTGATACATACGTAGTCCGCAGTACCTCGCAACTCTGGAAGCTCACTATGCTCCATCTCTAGCTCAGCATATACCTCTGAGCCTTCGATGGCCTCGCCAACCTCTTCGATGAAGAAGTTAGCCGTGTTTATCATGCTTTCATCGACCTGCTTAACGTACGGGAAGTTCTGATACTCCTCGTCGAATACAGTGATAAACTCACCCCTGAAAGCCTCAGCCCGCTTCTGCTGCTTGATACACATCTCTAGCAGTTCATGCGTAGCCGAGCCGAGATATGCCGCGTGTAGGTCATCTCGTTTCTCAGGGGCCACGCCTGCCTCTAGTACTAGACTAGCTGGGCAGGCTAACCAGCGGGCTGAGCCACTGGGTCTCAGTTTATACTTCATCAGCATCCTCCTGTGTGAAGGGGTCAACTGCGAAGATCTCATCTTGGCAGAATTGGCAGCAACCAGAGATCTCGTACTCATTC
Source organism: Opitutia bacterium (assembly GCA_002730975.1). Taxonomy (GTDB): domain Bacteria; phylum Verrucomicrobiota; class Verrucomicrobiia; order Opitutales; family Seribacteraceae. The sequence continues at coordinate 2,481 of PCBO01000070.1, read as the reverse complement.
AAGCTCTCTTGATCTCGGAAACTCAAAGCCTGTTCACCGCATAGGTTGCAGATCTTAGCTTCAATAGCTTCTTTCTTACTTGCCAGCTTAGCCATAATCCAATCATCCATATTATCCTCCGAATTCTTTAAGGGTTAATCTTAGATCAATAAAACTGTGCGTTTGAGTTCCATTGATGCGAGGGCGGCCAGTTGTACAGCCCACTCTCTCCATCTCTGCAACAAACTTTTTGCGACCAAGCCGCCCGCCGTTTGCTGTGTAAGTTTGAAGAGCGTCCACAATAGGAAGGTTAGACCCCTTCGCCACTTTGAACATGTCCTCAAACATACGCTTGAACTCATCCTCACCATCTCGATAAGATGCTGTAGCTTCGTCCACTGCTGGGCAGCTTCCAACGCCTTGCTTCTTATACTCTCGGTATCCTTCTAATAGCCAGTTAGCTATTCCAGCAAACTCGTGCGTTAGTCGCTCTGGGATTGTCGAATCTTTTCGATCCGTCAGATCCACGACAAACGGTACACACTTGAGCCGCCTCCAGATACCTTTATCACTACCTCGCACAGTTGGCAGGTGATTAGTGCATAGGACAGAAGTGTGTGAAGGCTTGAAGCTCCACGGATCTTCTCTCATGCGTCTAGCTTCGATCATGTCAGTCGATGTGACCTTTTTGATCGTAGCCTCTGCGAGTTGCACATCACTCTCCATCTCTGCGACGACTGCAAGCCTAGCCCCTCGCAAAGTAGCGAGGTATGTTGGGTGCAGGTCTTTCTGTTTGTTGAATAGCTCTGAGGGTAGATCCCTAGAGTACTCGCCAAGCAGACCACTAACAGCACCAACCACTGTAGACTTACCGTTCGCACCATCCCCGAAAAAGATATTAAATATGGGATCTGAAGTATCCCCTGAGATACTATACCCAAGCAGTCGTTGGACGTACTTAATAAGCTCAGTATCTCCATCAAATATCTCCCCGATAACGCGATCCCAAAGTTCAGCCTTTTGACCAGCAACGTAGTCAGTCTCACAGGCTTTGAATAAGTAATCGCTAGGATCATGCGGTCTAAAAACATCTTTATCAAGATCGTAGGTTCCATTTCTAAAGTTGAGAAGGTTAGGGTTATCGCCCATTTCTTGTAGTGATACCATCAAACCCCTCTCACCCTTGGCCTGCCTTACTACGCCCATTGTGTGGTTGTAGTTAAGCAGTGTGCCACACCAGCCCATAGCCTTAGCAGCTTGCTCTGAGTCACCGTTGTCGGGGATTCTTGAGCCTAGAGTGTTGATATATTCTACGATGTGTTGATGGAGCCTAGCACCTTTACCGTCTCGAATCCATTTTGTCCCATCGTAAATTATCCAGCAATCCCAGTCCACAACGTATCTAATGACGCTGCCTTCTGGATCGTTAGCCAACTGCTCGACCACTTTGCTGTGGTTGCGTGTTGTGTCGTTCAATAACCATCCGCACAAGCGACTAGCTGTTTTAGGAGCTTCGAGCTTCTCGAAGTCTGCCTCTGGCTCGACTCGTGGTCGATCCTCTGGTGCTATCTCTCTTACGATTGTAGCTACCGTGATCGGACGGGCAGAGTCAGTGTCTAAACTATCCCAGTCACGCTGAAGGTGTGCTTCATTGAAGCTACCCTCATCACCTGCTGACCATTGCTTAAAAACCTCCATGCCTTCCGGCGTGCCGCCTGTCGCATGATGTGCCGCTGACAACATTCTGAACCATGACTCTCGTGTGTCGTAGTTCATCACGTCTAGCTTATCAAGCATCTCTTTGAGCTTCTCTGGCGAAGTGTCGCCTGAGTTAGCGTCAGAAGATTCTGCCTTCTCAGCTACCGCTGTCACATCGTACCCCATCACCTCACTTAGCTTAGTAAGATCTACTTCGTTAGCTGACTCGTCAAAGTTTAGCGGGCTGGTTAAGGCAAAGTATTTGTTATCGCTGAACAACTCAACTTGTGGCTTGTGATCGCCATGCTGTGCTGCCTCGATGAACTTAACTCCTCGCTTAACCTTGTCGCTGCACTTAAGGACAAACTTAATGCCAGTGCCGCTAACGCTCTTGTTATTGATCACCATGCTATCGACTAGCTCTAGCAAAATGTCCTCTGCCCAAGATTCGATGCCATTCTCTCCTATGCAAGCGTCGAGGTCTAACCCGATGTAGGGTAGCTCTTCGCTAAAGCATAGGCCAATCTGGTATCCTTCGTTATCGAGGCAGAACTGCTCTGCTTCGGCGTATGTGGCTAGGTTGCGGTTCCAGCCTGCACTCTTGCCTGTGAGGGCTGAGACAGGTTGGTGCTTCTGCTGCCATACGAGCCAGTTTTTGTAGTTTCTAATTGACATCAAATTCCTCCTTAACGATTTCTTGAATGACTGCTACTCGGTCTGTGATTGTTCGCCTAGCTAGCCCAACTTTAGCAGCTATGTCTTCGTGTGTATAGCCTTCCATGAGATGCTTTACAATGTACTGCT
>PCBO01000069.1 GCA_002730975.1 Opitutia bacterium | reverse complement strand
CTTTCCGACCCGGAAGATCGCCATCCTCTCGAAATAGGTACTTTGCTGGAGTGTGAAGCGCTTGCAAATTTCGATGCAATCGACGCTTTGGCCGAAGAATGTATCGGTGGTGATGGAAAGGCTTTAGAGTTCAACTCTTTATATAGCCTAGATCTTATAGAGCTTAAGGAAAAGGCCACGGCATTGTTGCCTGAGCTCGATTTTCCTCCCGCGCCTGTCCGCGAAGAGATATTTAACCTCATCTTCCAAAACCAATTTGAAGAAAAAAATCCAGTCAAGACATCCGGAGTTCTAGAGGTTCTTGAAGAAGGTTATGGTTTGCTTCTTCATGCGAAGGATAATTACAGAATAAAAAGCCAAAGCGCTTTCGTTCCGAAGGCAGTGGTCAAAAGGTTCGGACTACAAACGGGACATTTATTGGAAGGGATTCTGAGACCAAAAATGGAAGGTGCAACCTGCCCCTTGCTGATCCGGGTGGATACCGTAATGGGAAAACCGCCGGAAGAAGCCGCTAAGGTAATACCGTTTACAGAGCTAACTCCCTATTATCCCTTGGAGAGAATCTTTCTTGAGACGAGTCCGGATGTCGAATGGGACAATGTCTCCATGCGAGTGGTCGACTTGGTTTCTCCGGTTGGGTTTGGCCAGCGAGGTCTTATCGTTGCTCCCCCTCGAACGGGTAAAACCGTTCTTCAGCAATGTATGGCTCGTGCTATCAGGACTAACAATCCTGATGCCCATCTAATTATTTTATTGGTCGACGAGCGACCCGAAGAGGTCACTGATTTTCGGCGTCAAGTTTCCGATGCAGAGGTAATCGCTTCCACCTTCGACGAAAACGCCGAAAGCCATGTGCACGCCGCTGAAATCGTCATAGAGAAGGCTCGTCGTATGGTGGAAGTGGGAAAAGAGGTGGTGATCTTGTTGGACTCCATTACTCGACTCGCTCGGGCTTACAATACGACTATGCCGAACAGCGGCAAAATCCTCAGTGGGGGTGTGGAGGCGACAGCTCTTCAACGACCCAAGCGTTTTTTCGGTTCTGCTCGAAACATCGAGGGAGGAGGAAGCTTGACGATTCTTGGTACCGCCTTGATCGAGACCGGAAGCAAGATGGACGAAGTTATCTTCGAGGAATTCAAGGGTACTGGAAATATGGAGCTTCATTTGGATCGAGAACTTGTCAGTAAGCGAATTTTTCCCGCCTTGGATTTTGAGAAAAGTGGAACTAGGAAAGAGGAACTCTTGTATCACCCCGACGAACTTGGAAAAATTTACGCTCTTCGACGGTCCCTCAAAGGCGTGCCTCCCGTCGATGCAATGGAGATGTTTATTCAGCGTGTGAAGAAAACCAAAAACAATCCCGAATTTCTAATGGGCTTGGGGCGTTGAGGTTTTCCCTCCCGCAGTCTTTTTGTCAGGCCAGATCTCTGATTTTCTTTCGGTTGCCTTTTTTCAAGAGGTTTTCCTATCTTAATGGAGTTATTTTAGTTTCGTGAACCAGACCGACGAATACTTACTGCAAGCCTTCGAACAAAACAACGAAGGTTTTGGCCAAATTGTGGCCTCCGTTCGCGGCGAATTGGATTCTGTTGAAACGGATGAACTGGAAGTGTCCATAGACCCTGATCTGGCGTTCATGGACAAGCTCATAGAGGCGACTGGTTCTTCGACTCAGGCCTTCGTCGATTTCCTCGCTTCCGAATTGAACATGGAAACGGTTGATCTTTCCTTAGTTAATCCAAGCGGTGAAACTGTGGCGGCTGTTCCTGTTGAGGTTGCTCGTCAATATGAAGTTTTCCCCTTGGAGCTTAACGGAACCGAAATCGATCTCGCTCTTGCGAATCCGGTTGATCAAGACGCGTTCGACAACCTCACCCATGTACTCGGTAAAACGATTAATCCAAAGATTGCCTATCGAGGGGATGTTCTCAAATCCATCGATGAGGCTTACGGTTTGGCGGATGAACAGAAGGTCTCCGATTTCTTTAGCGATATTTCGGAAGAGGATCTCGAAATCGGCGATGGTAAGCACACTGAAACCGTTAGCGAGGAAGACGCTCCCATAATCAAGTACGTTCATTCCCTCATAAAGGATGCATTGGAGATGCGAGCTTCGGACATTCATATGGAGCCCCTGGAGAAAAAATTCCGCATAAGGTTTCGTATTGATGGCAAATTACGAGAGCAACCCGATCCACCGAAACGTCTACAACCTTCCATAATCTCTCGTACTAAGTTAATGGCGAACGTTAGTTTGGCAGAGAAGCGCGTACCGCTTGACGGCAGAATTACCGTCAAGGCTGGAGAAAAGGTGATTGACCTTCGAGTGTCGACTTTACCTACCGCACATGGAGAAAGCATCGTAATGCGAATTCTTGACAAGGAAAGTCTTCGCCTTGGCTTGCCACAGCTGGGCTTTTTTACGGACGATCAAGAGTCTTTCGAGAGAGTTATCGGCATGCCGGACGGCATCTTTCTTGTAACTGGGCCAACGGGATCGGGTAAGTCGACCACTCTCTATTCCGCGCTCAATGTAATTAACACTCCCGATCGCAAGATTATCACTGTCGAGGATCCCGTCGAATACGAACTTGCAGGAATCAATCAAGTGCAAGTTAGGACAGAGGTGGGGATGACTTTTACTGCCGCTTTACGAGCCATGTTGCGGCAAGCTCCAAATATCGTGATGGTGGGAGAAATTCGTGATCTTGAAACTGCTGAGATTGCAATTAATGCTTCTCTTACCGGTCACATGGTTTTCAGCACCCTCCACACTAACGATGCTCCCAGCGCCGTATCCAGATTGATCGATATGGGCGTCAAGCCTTTCCTTGTTTCCGCTTCCTTGAGAGCGGCACTAGCCCAGCGTTTGGTTCGTGCCATCTGCCAAGGTTGCAAGGAACCCTTTGATCCCTCGGCCAATGATTTGCAAATTCTCGGACTTAACGAAAAGCAAGCTGAGGAAGCCTCATTAATGTTGGGAGCAGGTTGCGATACTTGCGGAGGTACTGGTTATCGTGGTCGAAAAGGAGTTTTTGAAATTTTTCTCGTGGACGAAGAAATCGAGGCAATGATTTACAATAACGTAAGCTTGGTCGAATTGCGCCACAAAGCTCGTCAAATGGGTATGCGTTCGATGCGCGCCGACGGTTTTCGCAAAGTGCTTGCAGGCATTACCACTCTTGACGAGGTGCTAATGAGCACCACTGCCGAGGAGTAGAGAGTCAACGATGTACATCGATCATAATTCCATTATCCGTGAAATCTTTTCGCAGGTCGAAGGAGTTTCTCAACATGGGTTGGATGAACTGTTCGACGAGGATGTTCGAGACGGGAAAAAATCATATGCCGAGGAGATTGTGCATGCAGGAATTGCTTCACGGGGCGACGTGTTTAGCTTGGTCGGAGAGTATCTCGGTTGCGAGGTGCAGGTTGGCGAAGTGGATGAAATCGATGGAGAGGTCCTTGCTTTAGTTAAGAGCGACTTAGCCCATCAATACGCTGTAGTTCCTTTGTACCTTTCCTCTGATGGACTTCATCTTTTGGCTGCTGATCCTTTTAATTCCTCCATTATCGATGATCTTACTTTTTCCCTTAATTTGGACATAAGTCTTATCGTCTGTGACCCGGAAGAGATTAATCGTCTTGCCGAACAGCACTATGGGAAGGATGAGTCTACTCTCGCCGACCTTTTGGGCGACATTAGTTCCGAAGGTTTCGAAAACTTGGACGAAGCGAAAGAGAGCGAACTCATTGATGCAGCTAATGAGACTCCCGTTATCCGGTTCGTGAATCTTGTTCTTCAGCAAGCAGTTCGTGCTCAAGCTTCAGATATTCACTTTGAGCCCTTCGAAGATGAATTTCGCATTCGTTATAGAGTCGATGGAGCTCTTTATGAGATGTCGCCTCCTCCCAAAAGCTTGGCTCTTCCAGTGATCTCTCGAGTGAAGGTCATTTCCGAGTTGAATATTGCTGAGCATCGAATACCACAAGACGGGCGTATAAAAATGACGATTGCGGGTCGTCCAGTGGATCTTAGAGTCTCAACACTGCCTACACAGTTCGGGGAAAGCGTTGTGCTTCGTGTTTTGGACCAATCGGCAGTGAACTTAGATTTGGATAATCTTGGGCTGCCGGAAAATATTAAAGAAGGAATTCGAGCAGCTGTTAGACGTCCCAACGGAATTTTTATAGTAACCGGTCCCACTGGTTCAGGTAAGACAACCACTTTATATAGCGCCTTACGCGAAATTAATGTAATTGACACCAAAATCTTAACCGCTGAAGACCCAGTGGAATACGAGATCGAGGGCATCATGCAGGTGCCGGTCAATCATAAGGTCGGTCTCGATTTCGCACGTGCTCTTCGTTCTTTTCTTCGACAAGATCCGGATAAAATCATGGTCGGTGAAATTCGTGACATTGAGACAGCGCGTATTGCCGTTCAAGCCTCGCTTACGGGGCATGTCGTTCTCAGTACCTTGCACACAAACGATGCACCGGGTGCCATTACTCGACTCATCGATATGGGGCTCGAACCATTTCTGCTTTCTGCTTCAATCGAGTTTGTACTTGGCCAGCGTCTGGTCCGGAAAATTTGCAAGGACTGTAAACAAGAATACAAACCTAAACGTGACATGTTCGAAGATCTCGGACTTAACCCGCAAGAACTTGGTGATCGTAAGTTTTATTTTGGTGGCGGATGTCCCGAATGTAACCAGACGGGATACCGCGGTCGTTCCGGCCTCTTTGAGATGATCACCATTACAGACAGCTTTCGTGAACTGATCAACAGCGGGGCCGCCACGCTTGTTCTTCGGCAAAAAGCCATTGAACAAGGAATGCGTACTCTTCGCGAAGATGGCCTTCGCTCAATCTTTGATGGTGAAACTACTATCGAGGAAGTCTTGAAATATACCTAGAAATCTCCAATATCTTAAATTATGCCAGCTTTTAATTATGTTGCAGTCGACCAAAACGGCTCCCCTTCCAATGGTAGTGTAGAGGCAGAATCGCAAGAACAAGCCTTGGCTCTTTTGGGTCAGCGCGGGCTAATGGTTTCTGAAATCTCACCCTCACAGGAAGCTCCTACGACCGGGAAGTCAGGAGGAGGTGCGACCAAGAAAAAAAAGAAAGGTAAGAAAGGATTAAATATCGAAATCGGCGGCGGTCCAAACAGTGAGGATATCTCGATTTTTACCCGTCAAATGGCAACTCTTGTCCAGGCAGGTTTACCCCTTCTTCGAAGCCTCGAAGTGATGACCAAGCAGCAAGAGAAAAAACCTAAGTTCAAGGAAATGCTTGAGAAAATTTCCGAAAAAGTGTCGTCCGGTGGAAACCTTTCCGATGGGCTTGCTACATACCCGAAGACTTTTGATAACCTATATGTAAATATGGTCAGGGCAGGGGAGGCCGGTGGCGTCTTGGAACTCGTTCTCGACCGTTTGTCTCAGTTTCAAGAAAAATCGATACGCACGATAAAGAAAGTAAAGTCGGCCATGATTTACCCAAGTGTAATCATGTTTGTCGCTGTGGTTATCGTAACTTTGCTCATGATGGTTGTGGTTCCGCAATTTGAAGCTATTTTCCAACAAATGCTTAGAGGTGCACCTTTACCTGGACCAACTCAGATCGTTATTAATATCAGTGAACTTTTTTCAGGACACCCAATCCTCGTTCTGGGGGGAATGGGTGGCACGGTTTTTGGCCTGTTCATGTTTAGAAAAACAAAAAAAGGTTCTCGAGTGTTTGACTGGTTGGGGCTTCATGTACCTGCGATTAGAGATGTGATAAGTAAATCTAACATTTCGAGAATTACTCGTACCTTCGGCACTTTGCTTAGTAGTGGCGTACCCATACTGCAAGCCTTGCAAATTACCCGGGATACTTTGAACAATTCATACTTTGCCGAGGCAATAAACAATATACATGACTCCGTTAGGGATGGTGAAGCCATGGCCACTCAAATGGAGAGGGAAGACGTTTTTCCCACGATGGTTTCCAGCATGGTTGAAATTGGTGAGGAAACGGGAGAACTTCCTGCGATGCTCACTCGCATTGCGGATAACTACGACGAGGACGTGGACAACGCCGTGGCCGGCATGGTCTCCTTGATCGAGCCTGTGATGATCGTCTTTCTTGCCGTGGTTGTCGGGTTCATCGTGATCGCCTTATTCCTTCCAATCGTCAAGATCATCGAAACCATCGGTAAATAACTGCGGTCTAAGTAAGTAAGTAACCTGCCTTTTCCTTGAGGCTGCCTAGTCGATTGATCCTGCAACAACCAGGGGCAATGGACACGAGATTCCCGCCGCCACTCCACGAAGGATTTGGACTTCCACTTCAGTGGCTTTACCATCGAAGTCGATAGTCCGGGAGCAGGCTTCCAGAAGGGAACGTTTTTCCAGAGGCGTGAGTCGCTCGAGACGGGTCACGGCTTCATTCAATTGAGCTACCCCGCATTTCTCGACGGAAGGCAGGGAGAGAGTCTTCGATCGGGAGATTGCGGAGATCCCTGCGTTGAACGAAGGTTCCGGTGCCATTCCGTTCTGCCCATGGCGGGCCAAGGTTCCTAGGACGAGAATGCAGTCGGGAAGCAATCTGCGGATGGAAGTCGAACCGTGCTGCGAGTGCCTTTTTGAAAACCGGCGGCCAAGGTCGTGATCGATTACTTTTCGAAGACTCCACTCGAAAAGGTCGAGGCGATTGTCCGCTGCGACCAAGTGCTCCACCGTGTTACGGAAGGCGGCATACTGACCTGGTGAAAGAAGGGTAAGGGCAGGAGCAGCCATTTCCACGAGGGCGAACTTCTGTTCACAGGAAAGATCCGACAGGCGGGAGGATGCCTTCTCTGTTTCTTCGGCCGAACCGCGTTCTGTTTGCCGGAGCAAAAGAGCGAATTGTTTATCACGCACGACTTTATCAACTCCGTCCAACAGTAGTGCGAAGATTACGCAACGGGCACCGAAGGGTTCTCGGACCTGGTCTAGAAGTGCTGATGATGTCTTGGTAATTACCTTACGGGCATGTTTAACATGTGCCTGGGTTGGATTACCGGCTGAGCGAATAGCGTTTTGAGGTCTTGTTGTTTCGGTTTCAGCTTTCGACTTACTCTTAGTAGCTTTTCCAGTGTCACCCAAGAATCCCGCTGCACCGACGAATTCAGTGGTGCCCGGGTGTTCTGCTTGGTTGTTGGAACCGGGAAAACTTCCTTTCCAATTCGGATCGATGCGCCGTATTCGTTTTTCAATTTTCGGGTGGGTGGCAAAGAGGCTGGCAACGCTCGTACCGAAAAACATGTGGCTGCATTCGTTCGCCTTTGGCGCTTCAATTCGTGATCCTTCGGACAGTCCTCCTATCTTCTTTAATGCACCCGAAATGCCTTGAGGGTTACGAGTAAATTGTACCGCTGAAGCATCCGCAAGAAATTCGCGTTGACGACTAACTGCTGCCTTGATCAGACCTCCGAAAAAGGCTCCGACGTAACCAATGGCCAGCATACCTATTCCTGTCACGAGCAGGGCGATTCCAAGTCCTCCGCTATCACGATTTCGTCTTCCGCCACCTAAGTAGGGAGCAATACGCATAAGGAAATAACCTAGACCGGCGATTAATAAAATTCCATGAAGCACTCCGATGAGTCGAATGTTCATTCGCATGTCGCCATTTAATATATGGCTAAACTCGTGAGCCATGACGCCTTGAAGTTGATCCCTGTTAAGTTTGTCAATGCAACCTCTGGTTACCCCAATTACGGCGTTTTCGGGAGAGTGGCCTGCGGCGAACGCGTTGATCGATTTTTCCTCCATGAGATAGACAGAAGGAACCGGAGTGCCTGATGCAATGGCCATTTCCTCCACAATGTTCAAGAGGCGTTTTTCCTTCGGGTCATCAGTCCCTGGATAGATTGGATTTCCTCCCAATGATTCTGCGACTACCTTGCCGCCTCCGTTCAATGTCGCGATTTTGTAGAGACTGCCCAACCCGACTAGTAATCCGGTGCCAAGTGCGATTTGCACTGCCAATCCAAGATCCCAGACTATTTTTGTGGTATAAGGATCTCTCGAAAGGAAGTATGAGGCTAGGCAAAAAAGTGCCCCGAAGATGCAGAGCACTGCCAATCCGAAATAGAGAATCAGCAACCCGGTATTGCGACGGGCTTTGTCTTGGTGTTCAAAAAAATCCACCTGCCCGAGGTATTAAACCAAATGCAGATTAGAGTTTAGAACGAAACCTTTGGGGCTTCTTTTATGGCATTGCTGTCGAATTCCAACAAGCTCGCGTTTTGTCCGTGACCGAACATTCCGGCGAAAAACACGGGAGGAAAGGTCTGTTTGTAGGTGTTGTAACTGGTAACTGCATCGTTGAAAGCCTGTCTAGAAAACGAGACTTTGTTTTCCGTGGTGCTGAGCTCTTCCTGCAAATTCGAAACATTTTGATTTGCTTTCAAGTCAGGATAGCTTTCCGACAGTGCGAAGAGTTTTCCCAATGCTCCTCCCAGCATGCCTTCCGCACCAGCTAAGCTGGCTATTGCTGTCGCGTCACCTGGATTCCCTGATGCTGCTTGGAGGCTTTGCGATGCTTGGTTGCGGGCTTGAATTACGGCTTCCAGAGTTTCTCTTTCATGTTTCATGTAACCTTTTACGGTTTCCACCAAATTAGGGATCAAGTCATAGCGGCGTTGGAGTTGTACTTCGATTTGGGAGAAGGCGTTCTCGAATCGGTTTTTCAAGGTTACCAGCGAGTTGTATATTTTCACCACGACGGCTATCAGTATCACGGCGCCACCTATGACAGCGGCAATGGTTATGAAAGTTGGACTCATTTTGATTTATCCTTTTGTTGAACTGTTTTCGTTTTTTCTAATAAATTCGTTTACCATTTGCTGAGCAGTGTGCAGTTGTCTCTGGAAAATGACAAAGGATTCGTTTGCTGCAAGTTCTTCCGCCATTAATTTGCGAGTTGTTTGACGACGAATGTCATTCAATTTCCTCGAAATTATTTGAATGCGTTCGGGTTCCGTCCCTTTTACCAGTTCGGAAGTTATCTCGTCGACCTGTTCGAAATAAACGTCCAGACCCTCCTTCCGACGTTGCAAAAACAGTTCACGCAAGGTCACTCCAATTCCCCATGCAATTGCTAGAAGAGAGACGAGCAAGGCAATGGGGTCAGACCAGTTTTGTATAAAGGTAGGTTCATCTCTTTCGTAGTATTGCCGAGTTCCCTCATGAAGAGGGAACTGATGGTGCGGCAAGGTCGGTGAAGTCAGCTGAGCTAGCAACGGTTGTTTGATCGCCAGAGACCCGCGACCTTCGCTTAGGCTTTTGGTGAGCTGTAATGCAGCGGAGTCGGATAAATCGCTTGAACAAGCTAGGATTACGTCTGTGCCAATGGTCGGTAATTTCTCACGAGGCAAACCTTTGCCGGCATCAATTGGATACGCACCTGAGGGAATCTCGGCTTGGTGAATAAAGGGGTACGCTAGAGACAAGTTCGCCGCTGGTTCCTTGCCTAGATGCAAGAGATTGAGATCCCCTTTTCTCAATGCCTCGCTAATCATAGCGTTACCGATTCCCGTGACTACGCATACAGCTTCCGTCTCTCCTCCCCTCAAGCTTACCAGTCCATCCTTCAAGCTCTCCATTCGCCATTTGACGAGATTGTTGGAAATACCGAATTGCTTAAACAGGGCAATTGCCAAGGTCTCCGTGCCTGCTCCTTTGGGACCGATGGAAACTGTTGCGCCTGCCAGGTCAGACAAGGTCTTATTTTCATCCTTAACGATTACATGCAGGACCTCTTCGTAAAGTGCTGTTGCCGCTCTGCCGACTTCGCCTCGTGGCAAATCGTTTTGCACAAGGCAAAGATCGACCTCTCCCTTTGCCAAGCGAGTTAGGTTCTCTCCGCTTCCTGAACTCCCAGTAACTTCGACCTTCCACCCATTTGAATTGCGAAGAACAACGGCAATTGCCTTAGCTACTTCGTTATAATGTCCGCCCCTTTCGCCTCCTGAGATGATCCAGTTGGTTTTTTCTTCTTCATGAATCAACAAGTACCCGCTTCCAATAATTACTATTCCAGCGAGGACAGCGAGTAGTCTAATGCGTAATGAATTCATTTCAAAGCAATGTCGTAATCTCGATCATATCCCATTATGAGAGTTTTCAGTCATTACAAAATCTTGCTCTGTTTGTAAGTAGTCTTTTCAGAGACGAACTTTTCTCTACGAGCGAAAAATACATTGGCCGTTTTGTCTGTTAATCTAGAAGACGAACTTTTGCGGATGCGGAATGGAATCTTAATTTGATGCCGTCGTCGGGATATTGAGGTGAAATGGCGAGCACGTAGGTATGGGTGCCGCTTTTTACCGAATGCTTGAACATTTTGGCTTGGGGTTGAAAGTAAACGCGACGCCCTTCGTGTTGCATGTGAAGACCATTCGCTTCGTCGAGCGAAAAGCGAATTTCCTCGGAGACGTCTGCTTGTAGTCGAAAACGTAGATAGCGGCTTCCGTTCGGGGATGCAGGTACTTCCGCCAAGGGTATGGAACCGTTTACGAGAGCTTGAAGCTTGTTCGAGCGTTCAGTCGGGTCTTTAAGAAAGTTATTGGCCTGTCTTAAGGTGCGGGCGCTTTTGGCGTTGGGTACTTCCACGGATCGTACGAAAGCTTCTTTGGGGTATCTATAGGCTCCTTCCTTACCTAGGACGGATAGGAACGCCGTGAGGTGTAGAAACTCGTCGCGGGTGAGAGATGCCGTTAGTCCGGCGGGCATCAGTGAAGTGGGAGATATGGACTTGGAAAGAATTTGTTTAGCTGGGATTTCGATGATTGCTCCTGATGCGTCACGGATCACGACTTTGGTCTTGTCGGCGCTGAGCTCCAGACCCGCTGCGACTTTGCCATCTTTAGCGTTAACCACAGTGAGATGATAGCCCTCCTTGATTTTTTTCGATGGGGCGAGTAGTGAGTCGACGAGGTAGTCGATGGGGGCTGATGCCCCAATGCTAACCAAGTCGGGACCGACTTGAGAACCGACCCCGCCGATTGCGTGACATGCCATGCAGGCGAGGGCTTTTCGTCTATAGATTTTTTCACCGATAGCGGGATCTCCGTGTTTCTCTACATCTGAGGTGAGACTTTTCATTTCGGCTGCGCTAAGGTTTTGGGTCATGGGTTTTAGATTGCCCGCTTTGCGAATTGCGGCGACGAGGGCGGAGAGATCCCGACCGGAGGTGGTGGCGGCTCGTATTCCTGCGAGTGCGGAGTTTGCCGATAGAGTTTTCCCCGTTAGACCCGAGGCAAGAATTGCGGGTGCTTCTGCTGAACGCAATAGATGAGCGAAGAGAGGTGCGGCATCGACTTCATTTGAGATTTTTGCAAGAAAAGCCGGAGCGAGCCTTGCTGCCGAGACTACATCTACTTGAGCGATTGCTTCGAGTGCGGCGAGTTCCGCTTCAGTGCTTTCCGTGTCTTGGGCGAAGGCGATTAATTTTTCGATGCCGGGTTTCCCGAATGTTGCGAGAGTGGACATGTGTAGGCGTAGTGCAAAAAGGTCCTCGGCTGAAGCACCTAGAAGACGTTTGATCGCAACTTCTCGGGCACCATTCAGGTTCCAGTAAGCGGCAAGTCCGAGTGCATCCGAACCAAGCACGGGATGGTCGAAAAGTTTAGCAAGCCGCCCCCTGTCTCTGACGGGCATTAGATTACGATTTTTTTTGGTCTCCAGAAGACTTCTGAGGAGAACGATTCGGTTAGCAGCTTGGAGATTCTCGTCGAGACAGGCGTTTAGCACAGCATCTAGATGCTTGGGTTGACCCGCAGTTGCCAGAGCCTGAAGAGTGGAGAGGCGTTTGGATTGGTCAATTTGCTTGGAATTGAGCGAGGTGAGTAGGCTGTCGAGTGGTGCTTGGCTTCCAGTCAGCGCGACGACTCGTGCAAGTCGGGTGGGGTGGTTTTCAAAAGTGGTCTTTCCTTCCCAGATGGGACGAAGATTTCGAAGTGCTTCCCGTAGAGCGAAGTCGATGTTGCGATCGGTTTCGTGGTCGGTGGCTCTGATTAGAGTTTCGACGGACTTGAGATCACCTTGGCTATGTAGAGCGCAGACGGCTTCCAGTCGAACCCGGGGATGAGGGTCGTTGATGGCCTCGGGGTTGTCGTAGCCGAGGCGAATGGCTGCCGCTCGGATACGAAAATTTTCGCTTTCGGCTAGCCTTTCGAAAAGCTCGTGGGGAATCTTGGCCCTAAGGCTTCGGGCAGTCCAAAGGTATTCAAGAAGAGTTTCGTCTTTATTGATGTCCTTTGCTTTTTCGAGTAAAGTTGGGAGGATTGATGCTCCTGCTTTCTCGACGAGAAGGCGACGTGCAACTCTTCTAACATAGAGCTCCTGAGAGGCCAATGCATTCAGCCAATCCACTGGCTTTTTTTTAGGTAGATCGGCATGGTTTGTTAGCGAGGCTTCCTTTGGTAGCAAGCGCCAGATGCGTCCGTGTTCATGGTCCCGGCGTTTGTCGTGGAAGTCCACTTCGCCGTGCTGGATTATGTGGTTGCTCCAGTCGTTGACGTAGAGAGCTCCGTCGGGACCCTCATCTATGTCAACCGGCCGATACATCCCGGAGGATCCATGTCGATCAGTTCCTTTTGAGGCGACATGAATGAGGTCTTCCTTTTGCGCCGAAAAGAATCCCGACCCGTTTTCACTTAGGCGAAAACTAATGGTGCGGTGTCCGCGAAAGTCGTTGGTGACGAAAAGTCCTCGGTATTTTTCAGGAAAGATGCCGGAGTTGATGATGGCCAGACCACATTGCTTGGGTTGGCCGGGATTCAGCCCCGGCAGGACTTCGGCTCTACTATGATATGCAGAGGTCACGTAGGCTGCGCCTGGAAAGGCGTAGTGGATACCTGACCCGCCAGCCCCATCCGTAAGGAACGATTGTCCGAATTCGTCCGTTTCATGTCCCCATGGATTCACGAGACCGTAGGCAAAAACCTCCATGTCGTGCGTATTGGGATCGAAAGCCCAGACTCCGCTTTTCCGTAGGCGACGAACCCCCCATGGAGTTTCAACGTGGGTGTTGA
The DNA here is from genome assembly GCA_002730975.1 of Opitutia bacterium. Lineage (GTDB taxonomy): Bacteria > Verrucomicrobiota > Verrucomicrobiia > Opitutales > Seribacteraceae. The sequence continues at coordinate 16,084 of PCBO01000069.1, read as the reverse complement.
TGTAGATGGACTGATTGAAACCTACCTTCCCATCCTCGGTGTGGCGAAGACTGTGAACGACGTGATGTGTGTCTTCGGTACCCAGCCCCGAAATAAGGATGGTTTTTTCATCTGCCATTCCATCTCCATTTGTGTCACGCAGGTGAAGAATTTCAGTGGAGGTGCCTACATAGACTCCGCCGTGACCCGGCAGTATCGCGGTAGGCATGAGGAGTCCGTCGGCGAAAACCTGTCGGCGATCTGCCACGCCATCGCGATCCACGTCTTCGAGGACGATGATTTTATCATTGATTACAAAGCCTGGCGCAATGTGCGGGTAGCTTTCGGCGGTAGCTACCCATAGGCGACCCCGTTCATCCCATGCGGATTGAACAGGGTTTTTTATGGCGGGTTCGGAGGCAAATACATTAAGTTCTAGGTCTTTGGGTACTTGCAGCTTTTGCATATCCAGATGCGCTTTTCTTGAAGGTTTTATCGACTCCCATGAGAAAGGCTTTGGCTTGGCTGGAAGATGGACTTGTTCTTCCGGAGTCAGTAGTAAGTTGCGGATTGCTTTCTCTTTTTCGGCAATGTGTGGAGCGAACTTTGGAAGGTCCTTGGCGTGTCGACCTTGTTCGTGCTTGCGAAAGCTGAGAATGTAAGTCTGGTTTTGTGGTCTCCAACTGTGAAAGTGAAGTGAATTTTTCTCACGGGTTAAATCTCGAATTCGAATAGCTTTGGCGGTATCTAGGTCTGGGGTTTCGAGTCCAAGCTTGGCCAGAAACATCTTGGCGAATTCTCGGTAACCGGTGTCGTCAAGATGAAGGGAATTCATCGTGAGGCGCTTTCCTTTTTCGATTTCGGGCTTTATCAAATCGATGAGAGAGATGTGAGGAAATCCGTTTTTTTTCGCTAGTTTTTCTATTGTTTCCGAATGTTTCCGCAGGTCTTCATTATGTGCGGACGGGTCGGGCATAGGTGAGCCCCAGTTCTCCTGCAGAAAGGGAGATACGAGAACTTTTTTCGCACTTAGTTCTTTCAGATCGTTGAGCAGTTTTTGGTAGTTGGTGGCAAACTCTTGCGGGGTTGCCGTCCAAGATTCGGCAGGACCATAAGCTAAGAAGAGAAGGGTGGGCTTGGAATCGCGAATGCTCTTCAGCAGATTGGCGTAGCCGGATTGGGGCTTTTCGTAACCTCTGGATTCTCCCATGACCGTGTCTGCCGACCAGCCGAGATTACGAACAATCAGCTCTTTTTCCGGCATTGCTAAAGTAAGGGCGGTTTCAAGATATCCGAATCGTGCCATTCGCTCTACGAAAGTTGGCCCCACGAAGACTACGCGGTCCCCCTTTTTAAAACTAATGGTTTCGTCTGCGTAGGTTGAGCCCGTCGTTAAGCTAAGCGCGAGGGTGATAAGAATTTTTCTCATTAGGTTATCAATGGAAGTATGGTGAGTGAGGTCAAAGAATAAGTCTGGCGGTTTTACTCATATTTATTGCTAAATCGGGTTCCCTTCAAAGTACGCCTGCTTCGGCAAAGCTATAAAAACCTATGCGTCTAGGGTCGTCTTCCGGATCTCCAATAATGATGTGATCGTGCAACTCGATGTCAAGATGACCTGCAGCTTCACGAAGTTTTCGGGTGATGGTAAAATCCGCTTTACTAGGGGTTGGATCCCCACTGGGATGATTGTGAGCTATGATTACGGCAGTGGCTCCATGTCGGATGGCGGGACGAAATACTTCCCGAGGGTGAACGAGACTTCCTGTTGCCGTACCGGAGGTTACCGACTCCATTCGTATCAATTTGTTCTTACGATCCAGGCATAGCACCCAGACTTTTTCTACGTTGTCCGATCTAACCTCTGGATAGAGGTGAGAGAATACAGCGAGAGGATCGCTTAGTTTTGGGCAGGAGGATCGATTCGACCTCGACATCCGTTTGGCGACTTCGACATAAGTTGAGAGTTGCAGTGCCTTCACTGGTCCAATGCCCGGAACCAGACGAAAATCCTCGATGTCCCAGCGAAGAAGTCCCGCCAGAGAACCTGCCCGAGCTAGCAACGCGTCTGCAATTGCGAGGACATCCATGCGCGCATTACCCGAACGCACGAGCATGGCGACGAGCTCACGATCCGAAAGGGCGCACGCTCCTAGGTTCTCGAGTCGTTCTTGTGGACGCTCATGAGGAGGTAGATCTTTTAGACGTAGAGGTGGAGGCGAATGTTTATCCCCTTTGGCTACCTTGGTATGACTTTCCGTTTTACTGGAATTGCTCATGGGGTGCGAGCGGTTTCATGGAGGTGATATAGTTCGAAACCTGTTCCAAAATTACTTGGCCGGGGCGCCTACCTCAAGATAGTTTCTCTTCCTCTGCGGATTTGCTGCGTCAACTAGCTTTCGTCGTTAAAAATAGTACTTCAAGTAAGCATCCCGCTTTAGGCGACTGAGCCATTGTCGTTGGCTTTGTGACTCGAGTTGGTTGGCCAGCGTCTTTTCAATTTGTTGGCGGACTTCGTCTAGTGGTTTTACTCCAGCGGCTATTTTTTTGTCCACCTTGATGATGTAGACGGCTTTTTTACCGGATTTTCCCACGGTACCGTCAGCTTTTCTTTCAAGCAACTCGACGCTGAAAGGTTTAGTCACTTGATTTTCGTCTACGGAGAAGGCTTGTTCACGAATGGCTTCGTTGCGGATTTCTCGCTTGGCGACCATTACTTCCCAATCACCACCTTTAGCTTTGTAAGGGCTTTGCCCATGTTTTTTCGCGAGTTCTTCAAAAGTTACTCCGACTTTTATCTGGTCGACGACTTGTTGGGCTTGCTGGAGCAAGACGGCTTCCGGTTCACCGGCGATTTGTGAAAAAACGATTTCCCTTAAGCGAACCTTTTCATCGGTTAGAAATTGAACACGATTTTCACGGTAGTATTGCTCAACCTTGTCAGGGCTAACTTCTTCTCTGGATCTACGTCGAGCGCTCAGCATGTGACCGTGTATGAGTTCCTCCTCCAAGTCTTTTCGGAATTCCAATTGCGATTGATTTCGGCTAAGGAGTATATCTCTAAATAGTTTTCGGTCTCCGTTGAACTCTCTAATGAGGTGTTTGTTGTACTCATTCTCCAGATAGGAGTCGGGTATTATCATACCTTTTTCATAGAAAGCCCGAATGGCGAGCAGGCGATCGATCTTACCGTCCACAAACTCCTTCGCTCGAGTGTCTTTTTCGGCCTTCGTGAAGTTAAGCATGTCCATGGCCTTGTCCACTTCGCCCCTGGTTACGATGCGATCCTCAACTTTTGCCATCACCCTGTTGATCTCCACCAGGTCGGCTTTCAGTGAAACCAAGGGAATTGCAGTAAACAGTAAAAGCGCTGCGGGATTGAATGTGATTATTTTATTCAACTTTTTTAGCATGTATTCTTAGTTTGAGAAATCGAACGATTTCCTTCAACTTTAAAAAAGGTTCTTTTTCCGAAAGTTTTGGCAAGCGACCCGCTACCTTTAAAAACTTTTTGTCCTTGCTAGGGTTTTTCCCTTTGGAAAAGCGACATTGCAGGGAACTTCCTTCGGTTTCGAGTCGATCGAATCCCGCCTCTTCGGCCAAGCAACGAATTTCCGTTTCGAGCAAAAGAGCTTTGGTTTCCGTTGGCAATTCTCCGAAACGATCCGCCAATTCCTCTTTAATGCAATCCACTTCCTTGGCGTCTATGGCATTGGCCAGTTTGCGGTAGAAATCGATGCGAAGTCGGGTTTCTGCAGCAAAGTGCTCAGGCAGATAGGTCCCGATGACATTCGAGACGTCTTCCGGGATCTCAAGCTCTGATGAATCAGTTGCGGTGAGAACCCCGCTAGTAGTGAAGTCCAAACGCACAGTCGCCCTTGAACGAATGGCTTTCTCGTCTCCCTTTAGGCGAGCCACGCTTTGTTTGAGCAAACGACAATATAGATCGAATCCGACACCTGCCACATGTCCGCTCTGCTCGCCTCCAAGCAGATTGCCCGCACCTCTAAGCTCCAAATCTCTCAAGGCTATTCGGAATCCTGCGCCAAGTCGCGTGATTTGCCGGATGGCTGAAAGTCGTTTGCGGGCTTTGTCAGAGACGGGTTTGTGACTATTGAGAAGGAGGTAGGCATATGCTTGCTTGTCGAATCTTCCTACTCGACCCCGAAGTTGATAAAGTTGCGAGAGCCCGAATCGGTCGGCGCCTTCGATGATTATTGTGTTGCAATTGGGAATGTCTATGCCCGCCTCGATGATCGTCGTACAGACAAGCATATCGTACTGATGAGCCACGAATTGAGTCATTACTTCTTCGAGTTCGTTTTCTCCCATTTGGCCGTGCCCAACTGCGATTCGAATCTTAGGAAACCTTTCATTTAGTCGACGGGCCACAGCTTGTATCGTTTTGACTTTGTTATGAAGATAGAAAACCTGTCCACCGCGCCGTATTTCAGCATCCACTGCTTTCTTGACCACTTCCGGCGTGTGTCGCATGACTTCGGTCCGAATGGGACGCCGATTGACGGGGGCTGTTTCGATCGAGCTCAGCGACCTTGCCCCTACCATAGCGAAATAGAGCGTTCTTGGGATTGGAGTTGCGCTTAGGGTCAGTACGTCGACGGAAGTTTTCATCTTCTTGATGCTTTCCTTGTGCCGTACTCCGAACCGTTGCTCCTCGTCTACGATGAGCAGACCCAGATCGCGAAACTTGACGTCCGCGCTTAGGATTCGATGAGTGCCCACTAGAATGTCGATTGCTCCGCTTGCCACTCCCGCGAGAATCGATTTCTGCTCTTTGGGGCTTCGTAATCGGCTTAAGGTTTCCACGGTTACGGGAAAATCGGCGACCCGTTCTCTGAATACGTTTAAATGCTGCTGGCATAGGACGGTCGTTGGGGCGAGCACGGCTACCTGTCTACCATCCATGACTGCCTTGAACGCTGCTCGCAATGCGACTTCTGTCTTTCCATAACCGACGTCCCCACACAGCAACCGGTCCATCGGGCCACGACTTTCCATATCCTGTTTGACGGCCTCGATGGCCGACAATTGGTCGGGAGTTTCCGTAAAAGGGAATGCATCCTCGAACTCTTTTTGCCATTCATCGTCTGGCTGAAATGCGTGTCCTTCCACTGCCTCGCGAGCTGCTTGCATGCGAAGTAAGTCGGCGGCCATGTCTAGAGCGGCTTGCTCTGCCGCCTCCTTTGCCTTGAACCATGACTTGCCCCCGAGTTTCGCTAGTTTTGGACGACTTTTGACCAGACCTACGTAACGTGATAGCAAATGCGATTCGGCCAAGGGAACATGCAGCAGAATTCCATCAGCGAATTCAACCGTGACGGCTTCCTCCTCTCTGCCTTCGTCCTTTATCCTCTGGATACAGTTGTACTGACATATTCCGTGCTGAAGGTGCACCAAGAAGTCGCCTTCGACCAGCTCGGTGAAGTCCAAAGCCTGATCCACCTGTGGTCTTTGCGCCACCATGCGCTTCGACCGTCCGGGGCGCCGACTCCTTTCTCGTCCTAGAATTTCCCTAGCGGTGGCTACCAGTAATCCTTTTTCTCGAGGTTTGACTTTTTTTCCAAGAAATTTTTCGCCAGGCGGCAGAACGATAGCGAATCCCTCTCTTATACCCATCTGGATGAAGCTTACTTGAAGGTCCCGCAATTCCTCGTCTTCCTTAATTGTTTCGGTGATTCGGCGTTTTTCCGAGTCAACTCCGGCGGCTATTTGTACGGAAAATCCCTCTCTCGCTCTAATCAGTAAACCTTGCAGGTAGGCTTTGCGTCCGGATCGCTCGCTTTCGAAACGTTCGAGACCGAGCTCATCAAGGGAGTTTTCATGGCGTAAGTTTTCCAAGGTTTCCACTTTCTCTTCATGGCAAGGAGCGTTATCGAAAATTCCTCGACCAGAGTCGATTTCGGCCATGCCTAGGAATTTGTCTTTCTTCGCCGCCTTTCTTTCCAGTGCGTCGATAAAGCATTTGGGAGCGGATTTTCTTTTCTCCGAACAGTGAAAGATCAATGGGGATCGCACCAGTAGATCTTCGGGTTCTCTCAATATCCAGGTGACGGGGCATTTGAGATGTCCGAAAAACGCTCCTTCAACCTCTCCTTCCTCGGTACTTCCTGCAGAGGCCAAAGTTACGGAATCCACACTTTCGATCGTGCGTTGCGTATTAGGGTCGAATCTTCTCAAGTCTTCAATCTCGTCCCCGAAGAAATCGATCCTCACTGGAAACTCTCCGTTTACGGGGTATACGTCAATCAACCCTCCCCGAACGGCGAATTGAGCGGGAGCTTCGCAAAGAATTTCCGAGGAATAATCAAATCGCTCGGCCAATTCTTCTACAAAAGTTTGGAATGAAAGTTTTTCTCCCTGCCTCACGACCAACTCGTTTTTTTCGTGCGACTCCACCGACGGGCATGGGGCGAGAATTGAGTCGGGAGTCGCTGCGAGAAGCAGGATTGAGCTTTCTGAGGAGGCTCTCTTTGTATTTGAGAGCTGGCCAAAGGCGGATAACACTGCGAGTCTGTCGCAAACCCTTTCGAATGCGTCCGGGTGTTCGGTCGAAGGAGGTTCGTCGAATAGATGCAGGCGGATGCACGAATTCGGCTTGGCCGACTCTAGGAATGCCGCGACGTCTTCAGCCCACTCTTCAGACTTAGGAATAGATTCAGTAAGTAAGATTACGACTTTTGCCTTTGCCTTGTAGATGCAATCGGCTGCCAAGATTGCAGTTGCCGCCTCGGGTACGCCGTGCAAAAACATGGCGTCACGACCCGAAGGAATGACCACCCTTTTCATTCCCTTACCAGTTCAGCCGGTGGTTGACCAAAAACTTAATCAATCCTCGGACTGGTGAAAAAAGCTTTCGATTGGGGAGGGCGAAAAATACTTCTGTCTTCGAAAGGGACAATCCAAGCATCGGTATTTCCGAGGGGGCTTGGTCAGGAACTTCGAATTTTCGATGCATCACTTTGCGCTTTTGTTTTTTTGCCGAGGTTCGCTTGAGCCCTTTTTTGTTTTTTTTCGCTTTCGGCTAATGGATTGCAAAGCTTTTCGAGCCGCTTCCTCTTCAGCCTCTTTCTTGCTTCGGCCGGATCCCGAGCCTAGTTTGCGTTCAGCGACCTCGACTGAAACTGAGTATCTTTTCCTATGTGAAGGACCTTCTTCACGATCAATTAAGTAGCGGATTTGTTCTGGTCCGTGTAGAGCTTGCGCAATTTCCTGCAGACGTCCTTTGGGATTATAATCCTCCATAGCCTCGGACAAGGTTTCCTCCATGTCTCCATACCATGTCAGCACCGTTTTGCGAGTGGCTTCCATACCGGAGTCCAGATAAATGGCTCCAACTATTGCTTCTATGGCATCTTCCAATGTGGAGCCCCTTTCATTACCTCCGTCTCGAATTTCCGCTCGACTCATCCTCATTGTCTCGTGAATGCCCAGAGAGCGCGCGAGCTTGCTTAGGTAGTCACCGCGGGCCAGTACCGATCGTCCTTTCGTCAAGATGCCTTCGTTTTCCTCGGGGAAAATGCGAAAAAGCTTTTCGGCGAGAATTGCTCCCAGTATGGAGTCCCCAAGGAATTCGAGCCTTTGGTTGTCTTCGCAACCGCGGCGATCTTCGGCAAGGGATGGATGGGTGGTCGCCCGTCGTAAGAGTGATAGTTTGCGGAAACGATAACCGATTCGTTTCTCCAAGGCTTGCAGAGCAATTTCCTCCTCTGCGGAAGGAGGATCGTCCTTTTCGGCTCCTTCGTAACGAATTCTACCCGTGAGCCTGCGAATCCAGTTCACGCGTTCTCTGGAGACTGATGAAAAAAACGAGACAAAACCTCGTCGGCGAGTTTGCGGTACGCTTGCGCTCCCGGTCCTGCGGGATCGTATTCAAAAATCGTCTGTCCGTGACTAGGAGCCTCGCTTAGGCGGACAGATCGAGGAATCGCCGTGCTGAACATTAGCTGTGGGTAGTGTCTCCCTACTTCTTCCCATACGTCGTAGGAAAGGCGTGTTCGGTTGTCGAACATCGTCATTGCGATGCCACCTACCTTCAGGTCTTTGTTCGCACCTGATTCCCGCAACTGATCGACTACGCCGAGGATTTGTCCAAGTCCCTCCAGAGCCAAGTATTCGCATTGTAGGGTAACGAGCAGGTAATCGGCTGCGCAAAGAGCATTCATCGAGAGCAATCCCAAGGTCGGCGGGCAATCCACTAGTATCAAGCTCAAGCCATAGTCTTCCTTGAGGGTGGCTAGGCATTCTCTTAGCTTTAAGAGGTAGTCCGGTTGACCACCTAGTTCGAGTTCAGCCGCGGCAAGATCCAGTTCAGATGGTAAAATCCACAAGTTCTCTGAGCGCGTGGCTTGTACCTGCTCGCTGGCGAAGCCGTTTCCCGTAATAGGTCCATATATGCCCGCACCTGACTTTTTTTCAAAGCCCAAGGCGCTGGTGGCATTGGCTTGGGGGTCAAGGTCCACGATCAGGGTAGGTACACCCGATGTTGCGAAAGCATGCCCAAGATTTACGGTGGTGGTCGTTTTCCCTACGCCACCTTTTTGATTTCCAACTGCTACGACTATAGCCGACATGGAGAAATTATACTAATTCGGTCTCGTTGGGAGTCGAGAGGAAACGGTTTGTAAAAACTTTTTTAAGCGATGAATCAGAGCTCGATCGTCACTCGACCCCCTTCACGTTTGAGGCTTTTCCCCGGAGTAGGTTTGAATGTCGATCCCGTAGACATTCCTTCACCTGAGCTTTCGCGAAGGAACCATTCGATCGAGTGGAGTCCGCAGGCTAAGGACAGGGGAGAGGCTCCGCCGAGGCGCGGATTAATTTCCACTATATTTGGAGAGTCATTTTCGTCCACGATGACTTGAGCGAGAGCGTGTCCGGTGAGACCTAAAGTCTCAACGCAAGCGACCACGAGATCTTCCCATTCCTCGTTCCGAAAAGTTACGGTGTGATGGGACTCCCCCCTCACTACTCGCTTTCTCCAGCGTAACACCACTCCATGAGCACGACTTGTTTTGTCCAACCAGACTTCAGCGCTGAATTCGCGCCCCGCAACATAGGGTTGAAATATGGGGTTTTGAAGTTTTTCAGCATGAATTTCAGCTGCTTCTCGGGTAAGACCTATGCCTATTTTTTCGGAACCTGAACCATGCCTTTCCTTTACGACTAAGCGCTCATCTGGCAGCCGGTCAATAGTTGAGAACGCAGGAATAATCGGCATTCCGATCGCTGACAATTGTTCTGAAAAGGTCAGCTTGTCTAAGCATGTTGATAGAGCTTCGTATGGCGCAACGAAAATACGTATGTTTTCTTGCGCAAGGAATTTTTCCATTTCCGAGAGAAAAGAGAGTTCTCCGTCCCTTGTCGGGATTACGTGAGAGATACGGTGCGTTATGCAAAAATCACGAAAACCTGTCGGATGCAGCTCTGATAAAGGGGGCATCGGAATGAATTCATCAGCGTGTTGGGCTCCCAAGCATGCAGGATTGGAATCGGCGCCGATTAGGCGTGAATCCGGATGAAAGCGCCTGGCATCTTTGAGCGCATAGTCGTAGAGCGCCTTTTTTGCCGACAAACTTGTCAGGAGCAGAATGGGGTGTGGCACTCTTACGGTCAGTCGGGGAGACTCTCTAAATATTCTTCCTTCAAGCACGAGGCGACTACGGCGTCTACCGACTTGCCATCAACCGTAGCTTGATCGGGAAGAACCTTTTCCCTTCGGAATCCAGCAGCTTCTATACTCATGACGTGCCAAGGTCGATGAGAGTAGGATTCTGTGTAGATCTTATTAAAATCGAGCTTGTCGAACGCGCATTTTTTTAGAAGTTGGAGAAATATACTGCATTCCATCCCGTAGTTGTGCATGTCCTTTGCTCGTTCGGTTTCGAGCAGGAAAGACACTTCTCCGATGCGTTCAGGCCAATCGATGTGAACAAGACCTCCGTAGCCGATAAGGGTATTTCGATGCGTGAAGCGAAGCAGAATTTGCTCAGGTTGTTGTTGCCCGAAACCCGGGGAAACGACATTTCGGAAGTATCGAACCTGTTCGCTTTCTAGTAGTGGTTTATTTTGCCGTAGGGCTGAAATTTGTTGGTTTCGCCAATTCATGATTGGCAGAGCGTCATCCATGTGGATGGGGGAGATTTTGTAATTTCGGAATTGGGCGAAGAAATCACCTAATACGAGGTAACCGCTCTTTGGATTTGGAGAGAAAAGGCTCATCTCGCTTGCTCCACGTAGTCGGCGAGGGTTTCAACAACTCGGTCTTGCTCGGAGTCGGTCATTTTGGGAAAAAGTGGAATGCTCAAGCAACTTTCATAGAAGGTTTCCGCACCTGGAAAGCGAACCTTGTCAAAATGTCTTTCGTAGTAAGGGTGTCGATAGATGGGTACATAGTGGATTTGGGAGTGTATTCCGCGTTCCTTCAGAAACAGATGAGCTTTATCGCGTTGACCGGTTTTGTGAAAGCGAATGACGTAGATGTGCCAAGCGTGACCGGGATTAGCGAGAGGAAGGGATAAAATATCCGAAAATGGAGCAGTGGACAAATACTTTTGGTATCGTGAGGCTAGAATCCTGCGGCGTTCGATAAATTGGTCGAGACGAGCCAACTGGGCAATGCCCAACGCGGACTGGATATCCGTGAGGCGATAGTTCCAGCCCAGTTCGGTTTGCTCGTAGAACCATGGTCTTTTGCCTCCGGGGTCGTTTGGGCGAGCAATGCCATGACTACGGAGATGGGTTATGCGGTCTGCAAGTTCATCATCATTGGTGAGGACTGCACCTCCCTCGCCGCAGCATATGTGTTTCACGGGATGAAAACTTAGTGTGGCTGCTTGCGTATGTTCGCAGGCTCCACTGCTTTCGCGAGACTCCTCCTCTTCGCTCCAAGCTCCGGGTGAGTGAGAGGCGTCCTCCACAAGTGAGAAACCGAATCTGCGGGCAATCTTCGCTGATTCCCTTAGAGGGGCGAGGGCACCTGCATAAGAAACAGGAGCCACTAGATTTACGGCAGAATTGTCAAACGACTTTTCCTGCATCACGGATTCGAGGTTTTCTGTTGCCAGAAGACCCGTAACAGGATCGACGTCGCAAAAAGCCACTTCGGCGTTGAGAAAAAGAAAGGCGTTGGCTGTGGCGGCGAAAGTAATGGGAGGTACAAGTCCAAGAGATTTTTCGTTCACGCCCATGCCGGCATAAGCCAAGTGCAAGGCGGCGGTGCCGGACGAACAAACTACCGCCCGCTTTACTCCGAAGTAGGTTGCCAACGAGCGTTCGAAAACCTCGCCCGCTGGTCCCTGGGTGAGATAATCGGATTTCAGGATTTCAACAACTGATTGGATGTCCTGCTCTTCAATCCACTGACGAGAATATGGAATATCTTTCAACACTTTTACAAGGCAATCTTGGTGAAGACTTTCTTTCAAGCCGTTTTTAGTTAAGGCAAAGCTTGCCTGCAGCCAATAGTGTTCTTAATATGCTCAATATGAAAGTCGTCGGTTCAGTTATTGCGAGGTTAGGGAGTAAGCGTCTGACTTACAAGAACTTACTTCCCTATAAAGGGGTTCCTCTTGTGTTGCGGGCTGTCAAGTTTTTGGAGCTTTGCCCGATCGTCGATCAAGTCGTTCTCTCCACGGACAGCGAATTAATAGCTAGGACTTGCATGGAATCGAAGGCTGAAATTCTTTTGCGACCTGACGAACTAGCGGAAGACGACGTTGCTTCAATTCCGGTCTTTCATCATATCATCGAGCATTTCTCTTGCGACGTTCACGTTAATTATAATTGTAATTTTCCCGAATGTTCGCCCGAAGTTGTGGCCAAGGCGGTTGCGCTCGCAAACGATACGGGCGAGGCGCTTTCCGTTCCCTATGCCATATGGGCTCAGACTCGTGAACGAATCTTCAATTACGGCAACCCATTCGAGATAAATGCAACCCGTTTTGAAGATGATCGCATCCATCCCTTGGACGTTCATCATATGGAGGACCTTTTGGCTGTTCATCGAGCCCATCAACCCGACTTGCCGGATGAATGGAGTCGTACCATTGAAAAAAAAGAGTAAAGTTTTCTCAAGTCCGGCCGATTGTTTAATTACGTATTTTAAACTCATGCCAATTATGAATTTTTCCTCTTTGACTTCGCGCATGTTCGCCTTGTTTCTCTTGACGGTCGCTTTTTCGGCTTTCGGATCTATCTTTAAGCGATTCGACGTACCTGAAGCGAAGCAAGATGGTTATCTCAAATCTTTCCGTCCTCCGGCACTCGCCCTGCGGGTGCCGAACCCCATACCTGCGGATCGGTTTAACTTATTGCTACTTCCCGTTCATTCGTTTGAATCCAATGCGAGCGATTCAAATACGTCCATCGCTTCTCTACCTACCATCTCCACCGAACCACCTCCCGTTGAGGCGGCTACTACTATCCCGACTGAAAAGACGCCACTTGTCGTGGTGACCCCTCCGGTCGTCTTGCCCCCCTCGGATCCTTTTGACGTTCCCGTCAATCGCGAGCCTTCCACGGACGATCTGATCGACGCTCTCGAAAGAGAACAAATAAAAAGTGGTTCGGGCGTACCGGGTTTCCTCCCGTTCATACCTCCTTATTCCGCGGCTCCTGCAAATCTTGAAATCAGATCTGAAGCCAAGTATATCAGACGACCGAGACAATAATTAATTCCCCACGATGCGCACGATGAAAACCTCACTTCACTTTTTTCATTTATTTCTAATCTGTTTCGGCGTTTCTTTACATGGACAAAATTCCGCCAATCGACCGCCGATCGATGAAGTGCTCAAGGACGTTGATAAGCTGATACAAGGGTTTGATAAGGCTCCTGCGTCCCCGCCGCCTGTTTCGGTTCAACCCCCATCTTCATCTTATCCTTTAGGGGTTGCTCCTGTCGATTCTTCCCCCCGGCTCGAGCCAAATGTTAAAGACACAGGTTCTTTTCGTTATGATAAGGTGTTGAAACCTTCCAATCTCATTAAAGAACTTGATCCAGTTACCCCCATCGCAGGTGGTTCCGAATCATCCTCCGAGAATTTTCAGGACTTTACGTTGGAACAGCTTCTCGAACGAGTCGACCCCTTCGGTGAACCTACCAAAGCCAAGCTCCTGCGTGAACCCATTGTTAAGTCCGATCCTTCTGATTCATCGTTACTTATTTCGGATTCGGATTCATCTTCTCCTGCTGTTGAATCCGGCGACAAAATTCTAGAAACACCTAATCTCTTCGAGCAGAGAAATGCTCAGCCGGCTCTCGATGTCGATGATGAACCTTACTTTGTTCTTGGCGAGGAGGTGGACGAGGAGCTACAGCAAAAAATCGAAGAGGCTATCTCTGAAACCAAAAAGGCTTCGGGCGGAACCGGAAATCCTTTTGTCACGCGCTCGGTCTTTAAAGCCACTGCTTACTGTAATCGTGTTCTTGGCCGCCTTAATCTTCCCAACTATAAGCGGTATCGCCGCGACATTCTGATTTCTCTCCTTCGTATGCACGAACGTAACGGTGCATGGGTCGATGCTGCAAAAACCTACGAACGCTTTCTCGAGGAATTCGCTTCCGATGAGAAATATCCCTTCGAGGAGTACATGTCCGCTCCCGGGATTTCAGAACTACGATCCGATTTGGGAGATAGTGGAGCATGGGTAAGAGGAGTCAAAAGGGGAGCTCCCACCATTCCCGAGACTCATTTTCGTCTTGGTAAAATTTATCGAAAATTGGGAGCCCATCAAATGGCGAGCAACAAGTTTTACGATGCCATGAACTCCACCATGGTTTTGGCTGAGGTTCCTTCGGATAACATCGATAAAGATTACTCTTCTCGTCAAACTCGCCACGATGCCGTGGCCAAACAAGCGATGATCGAGATTGCCGCAACTTTCCTCGACGCCGAGGATTATGATGGTGCCATCAAGTTTTATGGCCGGATAATTCGGGTTGAAGGCATGGACAAAAGCGACCAAGCCGAGGTTCTTTTCAAGCATGCTCTTTCGCATTATCGAAGAGCGCGAGAAAACATCAAGATAGAAGAGCAAATGTCGGCTAATTCTTTACAGTCCCAATCCAAGTTGGAGAACTTGCCCAAGGCTGATTTTACGCAAGTTAAACTTGATCTTCGTGGCTTTTCCCAGAGCTTTCCCGGTAGCCAGTACGTCCCTGAGGCTCATTATGTGCTAGCCCTTACTTACGATAAACTCGATGAGCGCAAAATGGCGATCGTAGAACTCCTTGCCCTCTTGCAAAGCGCCCCCTTTCGACCTGAAAAAATTGAGCAGGAGGCTAGAAGCAAACCGGTCAAGGATTTGGATTACAACGAACTTGCCCGCATGAAGGGACTCTGGATTTACTGGAAGAAGAAAACCGGCAACTATTTGGCAAACAAGTTTTTCGAGGAAGGCGATTATCATTCCTCTCTTCGTGTTTACGAGGCCATGCGTGAAATCGACATGTCCCCGGACTGGAGAGTCCCTGTTCTTTATCAAATTGCTCTCTGCCAGGAAAAGCTTGGTCTATACATACAGGCCGTCGAAACTTATCAAGAGGTTCGCGACGAAGTTAACCAAGGGAGCGACTCGGCCGCCAAGCGCGTTGTCGAAAACAAATACCTCAAGTATGTTTTCGGCATGGCCAAGTGGCGACGGGAGCAATTGGAGGACACTCGCAGCATTAGGCAGTCCGCCAATCGTTTGGGTGTCAAGTCGGGGTAAGCCTTTCGCCTGTCCCCGCCGGACTCTGATTGTTTTTCTCAATCCCGAAATTCTACCTTTGACGGATCGTTGTCGATTCGCCACCTTTTGGGCATGGAACCTTGCGACGTACTTGTCCGACACCTAGCCCTTTGTGAAGAGGTTCACGCCCTCTTGCTTGAGGAAAACACTTGGCTCAAGACACAAAAGACCTCCCCCGAGGAGAGCTTGATGGAACGCAAGAAAGCCATCCTCCCCAAGCTCGACGAGTCTCTCAGCAACCTCAAGCGCCTGCAGCCCGAATTGTTTTCTCCTTTCGACGACTCGAAGAAGCTCGTCAACGAATCTCACTCCAAGCTCCTCCAGATCTTTTACTTGGATCGGGAAAACGAGGAATTGCTCCTCAAGTTGTCTCAACCCGTCGAGCGAGCATCCTTCAATCGATTTGCCGAGAGCGACCAAATAGACGAATTCCACGGTCGAGGTGGAACCGAACCCCCGCCGGCAACCCCGCCCGAACCCGAATCGCCGCCCGAACCGGAACCACCGGCAGAACCTCCGGGTCGACTTTAGGAAAAGCGAATCCCCTTGGCTTTTCGCTTAGATGTGAAACCGGAAATTGCGTCGCTTTACGGCTGTTACCTGCTCTTTGAGTTGTGCGGATAAGACTTGGCCGTAGCCGTACCCAATACCTGTTATAAAATTAGCGGAAACTTGTAATGGGCGAATCAATACTAAGGCTCTACAATAACCGGATGAAGAAGCTACTTGTTACGATGTTAGTCGCCCTGCTGATGGTTGGGTGTGGGGAGGATGAAGAAACTACGAAAGTCGTGGAGGATGATACGGCGACTTCCGCTCCCGAACCTTCTCGAGAACCCTCGCCTGCTCCCGCTCCCGCCGCTGAAACTCCTCGTCCGAAACCTCGTACACCTCCCAAGAAGGTTTCGCCTGCGCCTTTGAACCTTTCCACATCGGCTGTCGAGGGCAAACCTTTCGCAATAGCCGATCTGTCCATGGATATGCTGTGGGTGAAGCCGGGGACTTTCGAGATGGGTAGTCCTTTGGGCGAGGCAAAACGTCGCTATTCCGAAACCCCTCACACGGTGACTCTGTCGAGGGGGTTCTACCTTGGTAAGCACGAGGTAACGCAGTCTCAATGGGAGAAGGTGATGGGAAGCAACCCGAGCAGGTACGAGGGAGGGAATCGTCCTGTGGAGAAAGTGTCTTGGACGGACGTGACTTCTTTCTGCAATAAGCTTACTGCATCGGAACGCACGGCGGGTCGCCTGCCGGCGGGGATGGCGTACCAATTGCCTACGGAGGCGCAATGGGAGTATGCCTGCCGAGCGGGAACGAAGACTGCCTTTTCTTTCGGCGATAGCCTGACTTCCGG
>PCBO01000068.1 GCA_002730975.1 Opitutia bacterium | reverse complement strand
TTTTCTGCATTAATATTATTGGAAAGATCTTTACTGACGGACTCAGGAGAGGGTAGGGTACTATCTACAACAAAAAGAAAGCAGTCGGCTTCCTCTGATAATTGAAGCGTACGCTCTATACCTAACCGCTCCACTTTAGAACCACCTGTACAAAGACCTGCGGTGTCCATCATCTCAACCATAAAAGGACCGACATCTATTCGACTTGAAAGATAATCCCGAGTTGTTCCACTTTCATCACTTACGATGGCTCTCTCCTCGCCACAAAGAAGGTTGTACAAACTACTTTTACCGGCATTGGGTGATCCCACGATCAAGCATCTGATTCCTGCCTCAAGCAAATGAGCGCAACCTGCAGATTGCGAAAGGTGTTCTACCTCAGCAATAAGATTGGCTAAAGCGTCAGACGGACCCTTGATGTCTTCCGATGGAAGATCTTCTTCAGGAAAATCTATATAAGCCTCGAGGTTTGCTTGAAGATTTAGTAATCTGGATTGAAGGTCTGAGATTTTTTTCCCAAGGTCTCCACGGAGTTGAATTCGTGCCACTTCAAGGGCTCGCTCACTAGAAGCCTTGATAAGGGTTGCCACTGATTCAGCCTGCGTTAAGTCCATACGCCCCGATAGGAACGCTCGTTTAGTATATTCCCCAGGCTCGGCTAAACGACACCCACGGGAAACTAAATCCTCAATTATCTTCTTGGTTATAAGTGGGTTACCATGTGAACTAATTTCAAGTGAAGATTCGCTCGTGTAGGAATTTTGTTCCTCGTAGAATACAAAGATCACCTCGTCTATTAGACATTCGTTAACGTCAAGATATCCAGCAAGTGTTGACCGACGAGGAATAGGGTAGGGGACTCTAAGAGCATCCTTGCATAATTTTTGGCAAAGAGCTCCACTTACACGAATGACTGCTATAGCTGACTCACCAATCGGCGTTGCAGCCGCAACGATCGAATCGTTCGCGGACACTTGTCGGACCAACCTTTCTCAGGACTCCTCGGAAGGCTCGCTTTGAGCGAGAACCGAACCAACAGTAACCTGAACTTTTTCGAGAATTGATTTTGTCAGCTTGGCCATAAGGTCGGGGTTCTCTGACAAAGCCTGCTTTGCCGCTTCACGCCCTTGTCCCACAAGTTCTCCTTGGTAAGAAATCCAAGATCCCTTCTTGTCGAGAATTTGATGCTCTACGCCAAGGTCTACAACGGAACCAGTACGAGAAATACCCTCGTTGTACATGATGTCGAATTCACATGCCGTAAAGGGCGGTGCTACTTTGTTCTTAACTATTTTAACGCGAGTTCGTGAACCAGTGACCGTACCATTCGATTCCTTAATCTGACCGATACGACGAATATCCATGCGTACGGAACAGAAAAACTTGAGAGCACGTCCACCGGGAGTAGTTTCAGGGCTACCGAACATAACACCGATTTTCTCTCTAATCTGGTTGGTGAAGATGCAAACGCATTTAGATTTTGCGATTGCAGCAGTGAGCCTACGCATCGCTTGACTCATCATGCGAGCTTGCAAACCCACAGTGGTGTCACCCATTTGGCCATCTAACTCTTGACGCGAAACCAATGCCGCCACCGAATCAACCACGATAACGTCGATTGCGCCCGAACGGATTAGGGTTTCGGTAATGTTGAGAGCGTCTTCACCACTCTCGGGCTGCGAAATCATTAGGTTGTCGAGGTCAACACCAACTATCTTGGCATATTTGGGATCGAGAGCGTGTTCTACGTCAACGAACACAGCATTTCCACCTTGTCGCTGTGCTTCTGCTATGACACTAAGGCAAAAAGTAGTCTTACCCGAAGATTCGGGACCATAAATCTCAACGGTCCGACCTCTTGGAAGTCCACCCGCACCCAAAGCGAGATCAATTGCCAAGGAACCAGTCGAAATGACGGAGACACTCATCTTGGTAGCATCGCCAAGCCGCATCAAAGCTCCCTCGCCAAACTTCTTGTTAATACCGGAAATAGCGAGATCGAGATCGGTGTTGCCCGTAGAAGGTTTTTCTTTAGATGTAGTCTTGGCCATAATGAAGAGGGATGGTCGGAAAATAAATTTAAAACTTAAACATGTGGCGTTGCCACACGGAAGCAAGATGTTTTGAAAAAATCCTCCGCTTAAATTAGAGTAGTATTGCCAGAAAAAACTTTTCGGAAGAAATATTCTAACAAGGACAAGGAGGGTAGGGGAGGATTCTAAAATAAAAAATTAACATAACACCTAGTTCAAATTTTGCTATAAACATCTTATTCTTTTGATACCGTTCAGGGCGCGTAAACAAAGACTAAGATTGTCACGGTTTATGCCCTTAGAATTGGAGTCTTAGAGAACAGAATACCGCCGAACTTATATTTTAAACAGAGAATCTTAGTTTCGCTATTCACAGCATGGGGAAACAGATCCGCTAAGGACTAGTTGACAAAAGCAGAATTTAAGTGGCTCTGTTGGTCTTATTTCCAGTAAAGGCAAAAATCATTCGACAATGGCTTACTTCCAGCCGATTCCAAGAGGTTGAAGACATATGTAAACTGGATTGTTCATCGTGACGAAACAGACATACGCAACCTGAACAGAAATTTGTCGTGCGCAATCTCAACAAAAAACAGTTTTCGTAGTTCTCGCAATAGTCGACGGAGACTCGAAAATTCGACGGCAACTATTCTCCTCAACCGCTTTGCTCTTGCCCAGTTACGCTTAGTGGAGGGTCTTCCCTCCTAAGTTTTCTTGTTGTCCAAGAACCAGCCATTAACAGCGTTATTCTAGATGAATACACATTCTTGAAAAACTAATAAGATACTATCTCGTTGCATTTCGGAGAAATTTGGAAACTTGACCGCTAGTAGCCCGAAAGTGAATAAAAATTGAGGAGTCGAAACCCCTCATTACTTATTGCCCAAGTCACCTGAGCAGTTTTGGCACCGAGTCCAATCCGTAGTACCGTCAGCAAAGAATTCCTTTTTCCAGATTGGGACACGGCTCTTAATCTCATTGATAACATAACGGCAAGCGTCGAACGCTTCCTCACGATGAATAGCTGTCACTCCCACCCAAACTGCGACTTCTTTGAGATCCAACAATCCAACCCTGTGTACAGAGCGAATATCCTTAACGGGAAATTGCTCGAGAGCTTCATTGATAATTCGATGGCCTTCTAGAATAGCAAGTTCGGCATAGGCTTCGTATTCTAAGCGAAGAACTGCTTTCCCGTCATTGTAATCACGTACCCAGCCTTCGAAAGCAACAAACCCTCCGCAGTCTTGGCTCATCATTCCTTGTCGAATAATGTCTACTGCTATAGGACCAGAAGTAAGGTCAAACGACATCTTGAATTTGTCTGTGACGGGAAAGTCAGCCTCCAGCTACTGGAGGAATGAAGACGACTTCATCACCGTCCGACAAAGAGTAGTTAAAGTCTACGAAGTCGCCGTTGCAGGCTATGCGGATGAATTTCTTTTCTAAATCAAGCCCCTTCTCCTCCTTTATTTCATCGTACAACTCTTCGACGGTAGTGGAGATGGTTTCTCGTTCCTCGGAACTAATACCGGCACGCTCTCTCAAGACAGCAAAATATCGTAGGCGAACTTGGCGAACTATAGGTTCGGAAGGGCTCATCGACTGGACAAGGCATGAACGGCATCCTCGTAGTCCTCAGGAGTGTTAACATTGTCCAGAGCTCTAGGGCTTACGGGATTTAGTAGAAGAGGGTCGGTTTCTATAAGGATTTTGCGAGGGCAACGAATACCGTTGGTAAAAAAATCCTCCAGCACAAGGCGTGCATGAGCTTCATAGATTGCACAAAGGGGTTCTGGTTTCCCGTCATGTGAACTCCGATAAGCAGTGGCCATCTTTGTCGGATCACGTTGGGCTAACAAATTATCGA
The DNA here is from genome assembly GCA_002730975.1 of Opitutia bacterium. Classification (GTDB taxonomy): domain Bacteria; phylum Verrucomicrobiota; class Verrucomicrobiia; order Opitutales; family Seribacteraceae. The sequence goes on along the minus strand of PCBO01000068.1, from coordinate 4,485 downwards.
GAGTTATTTTGTCGATAAAAGGAAGATCACAGGCGATCACGAGCCAGGATGCTTCAGGATATTCTGTCATAGCGGAAAGGATACCAACTAGTGGGCCGGCACTTTCCCAACGGTCATGAACGACGTTCAAATTTTCCAAGCCAGTCGCATTATTTTGCCCTTTTCGCAAAGAAAGAAAAATTTCCGTGCAACGGGACAGAAGTAATTCAGCAGCAATTTCGGGTTGTGTCGCACCTGAGTACCTAATGGAAGATTTATCCTTTCCCATCCTTCTACTACATCCACCTGCAAGTAAGAGCCCGTGCGGGGAAGGAGGAAAATTCATTTCATTACCTCTTCGAAAAAGTATTTGCTTTTGCCGCCCGTCTTCTCGATCAGTTTAGTCTCTCCAATTACCATCTCAGGTGAAAGAGCTTTACACATGTCGTAAACCGTAAGTGCAGCAACGGAGCATCCAACCAAGGCTTCCATCTCCACGCCCGTCTTGTGAGTCGCCTTAACTCGACACTCTACGATAATCCTTCTGCCTCCCTCACGAGAAAGCTTTATTTCAACGGAGTCTAACGGGATGAGATGACAGAGAGGAATTAAGTCGGCAGTTTTCTTGGCAGCCTGTGTCCCTGCAATAATCGCGACATCATAAATAGAGCCTTTTGATGATCGCATACCGACGCAATCCAGTTCCTCAGCAACTTTCTGAGGAAGATCTATGACTGTACGCGCAAGAGCTATTCTCTCGGTGCTTTCCTTGTGACCAACATCCACCATTTGGGGCGAAGAATTCTTAGCCAAATGAGTGAACTCAGAACACGGCATTTCCGATAAAAAAGACAGCTATTAAAAGTAGAGGGATCAAATAGGTGAAGCTACAGGGAACTTCTTTTCGAAAAGAAAGTCTTCTTCGCCCTTCTTACTGGGATTAGGAAATACAAAACCAGGATTTGTAGTCCCTGGACTTATATTGTACTTTTGCATCAACAGCAACATATCCGAAGCACTTGCTTTGATTGTTTTTGTGGCCATTTCCGCTGCAGCCTTAGTCGCCGCTAAAGTATTTCCTGAGCCAACTGCCATCTTAATGGATGCCGTCGATCTAAGGTTTACGCTTCCAACATTATTTGGATCACGGCCCAAGGCCAACGCAACCCCATCCAAGCTACCCTCCGTGGACCCTTGCTCTACAGCTTGTTTAATAGCTACAGCATCTTGGCCCGCCTTGTCTCCACCTAGAATAGCACCCAAGGTCGATCCGTAAGTGGCCGATTTGGCGGAATTTACTGAATCTACATCAGCACGTCGTATGTCTGGCTTTCCACCGAGCAAACTAACCACTTCAAAAAGAGCCCCAGTCGTTGACCCGTTGGCTGACGCACGAGCTAGTTCTACCTCGAATTCTTCAGTTTGCCCTTGAGGTTTCTCGATTTTGTAAAGGTTATCTGCGGTTACGCTTCCGTAGGCAGAACCTTTGGAACTGGCGGTAATAACGCTCTGTAAATCTGTTTCGTAATATATCGCCATGGCAACATTACTTAGTACAGAACCCATTGCCGTACCTCTGGCCAGATTTAAAATTTCCTGACGAGAGGATGCGGTGACATTGGCATCTGCAGCCTTCGCGATTGCACCTTGAGACGAGCCCTTGGACGTCGCCTCGGCTAGGGCAATACGATCATACGAGGCTTTCTTCCCATACAATTCGTAATCCCAAGCTGAATAGTTATCCGCAACGGGATCGAAGACGGTTGCGAACTGAGCACCCATTGAAGAACCGAACGCTGCCGCTTCGCCGAGAAGAGCAACATCAGCCTTTTTATTGTTTGGCCATTGCTTAAGTGAATTCGTCTCTATCGCGGCGGAAGCTACTCCAAATGAAACTTTCTCTGCAACGCTTTCAGGAAGTTTCTCAATCTTCCAAGGCTTGTGCGAGCTCGCGACCATAATCGAGCCCAACGAAGTTCCTGAGGCTATCGATTTAACGACTTCGTAAGAGAAAAGGTGGTGATTTTGATTTGGGTCAAGCCCCAAAGGAGCATCTGCCAAAAATTCTATAGCCGCTTTGGTTGCTCCTGAACCGATTCCTTCGGCTAATGCAGGAATATTAACAGATGCAATATTTCCACTGTCCTTAGCTGCCGCAAGTGCTCCGTAGGCAAGGCCATTGGCGACATATTCGAGGATGCGAGTTTTGCTAGGATGGAAACGGGGTTCTTTCGGATTTCCGCCCAACATCATGGAGGAGTCACTCGTAGTCGCGTTCGGATCGATGGGAGAAATGCCCGGGTAAAAGCCAGAATCCGCCCCGTCAAGGGTGTTCGTTGCCATTTGGTTCAACGTTGCAGTGATCGTTCCTTCGCTAACGGAACGCATTAGTTTTTCTCGGTCTGGTACAGTAGTTACTGAACCTACGGAGTTTGACAAGTTGGCGAGCATTGTTCCGCGGGCCATCCCCTCCGACAAACTTTTGACTAGGTCAGGAGCACTTAATTTCCAAGCCCTAGAGGCAGATGGAATGAAGGTTTCAATTACCACCAGGGGGAGTAATTGCACAAGACCTTCGGGGGCGATTTGAAGAAAAGCCCTAACCGTTGTTTCCTTCTCTACAACGGAAGAATTTTCGAAAGACTGGGCCCAGCCATTTACATCTGTTGGATCAAGGCGTTTCAAATAATTCCTGTAAAGCTCATTCTCATCGGAAGTCACCTTCCCCGATCCACCACCAAATGCATTCCATTCCAAACTACCTGGAAGCGTACTGCGGTCATTTGAAGCCTCTAACGCAGCCCGTACTATGGATTCCGTGGCTTTACCGATTTGGTCGACATCGAGACCCAGATTATCTTTCTTATCTCGGATGTATTCCAAAGCGAGACGAACTCCATCCTTAATCTCATCGTTTGAATTACTACGGGCACCTGTGAAGAGCCCTTTCATGGTACCAACAAGCCCGGAAGGAACATCTTGCCAAGGAGTACCTAAACCCGCTAGCGATGAATTTACATCTGAGCTTTGTATGATCGAACGGCGAAATCGAGAAGAAGAATGTTCTGAAGGAGGATTCGTTAGTTCCTCATGGTTTATTAGAATGGCGCTCTCAATCAAAGTTTTGTCAATGGGTCTTGATTCTAATATTAGAAATGAACAACAAAAAAACAAAGCTCCCACCATCAAGCGGAGCAAATTATTGAATTTGTTAAATTGTTGAGACATTAAGGGCGTCAGCTCACGGAATTAGGACAAGGAAAGCTGTATAACAAAATACCATTTATTCCCTCGACAATCAAGACGTCAAACAACTTTTCTTTCATTCTTTAAATGCCGTTGCCTTCCTCGCCTTTCTTTTTTGAGGCTGGCATGCTTGAGTGCTAAGGATAAAGTCACCAAAAGTAGTAATAAGCAAGCAGGTGTTCGGGTTGGGAAATCAACAAAAGAGTAGATTGCAAAAAGTATGCACCCCACCAATGCCCAGTCGGGGGTAACCGAGAGCACACTTTTTCTATTTTGCCAAATCCCAAGAGTCGGTACGAACAGAAGTAGAAAAACTCCCACGACACCTATTTCCGCTAAGTATTGGAAAAAATCGTTGTGACTATGCTCGGTAAGGGGTTTTAGTTTACGATGGGCGGATGCCAGACTAGATTCTCTCTCTCTCTTATATTCAACCGATTGATATAAAGGGTGAAGAGCTCGAAAGGATCCTAATCCATGTCCGAACACAGGTTTGTCGAGAAACATTTTAAAAGTGTCTTTCCATAAATAATAACGCATGGGCGGAGAACCTTTTTGATACTTTTCCCATTGTTGCAAGGTGTTGCCGAAAGCCTCTGATTTAGTTTCACGATCAAGATTGAGCCCAAACCAAACCATGGCACCGAGTATTAGAAAACATGCAAAAAATGTACGTACTAGTGCCGTTAACCTTTTGAAAGAAGTATCAAAATGCCTTGTCGCGGCCCATCCGAGAACTACCGAAATAAGTGTAAGTAAAACTAAAAGTAAAACAGTGCCCGACCGCGACCCCGACAGGGGAATAGTAATTCCTATAAAAAGGGCCGCAACCAAACAAATCCCCAGCTTAGGTTGTCGCCAAGCCAGTGCTCCTTTTCGGCTGATCTCTCGCCATGCCAAACTCAATGCTCCCCCCAAGCATAGAAGGGCAAAAGCAGACCAATGATTCTTGTAGGTAAAACTGCTGAAGAAATATCTTGGTTCGGGAGCATCCCACAAACCCCATATCTCTTTAACACGATCACCAGGCACATAGGATAGTTTTTGTAAAGTACCCGCAATAGCAAGAAGGGCTCCGTTCAAAACAATAATTAAAAGCAATTTTCGAATAAGTTGACGACTGTTCATAAATCTCCACAAAATGATCGCTTGAAGACCAAGGATTACTATCAGAAAAGACCTTTTTAAAATTGAGACATCAGCAGTCACGCAACTGGGAAGCCAGAATACATGGGGCCTCTCAAGATTGTTTTCGTAATC
>PCBO01000067.1 GCA_002730975.1 Opitutia bacterium | reverse complement strand
CGATTCTATCTGCCGTGAATGTGCAAATTCTGTATGAATAATCCGTGCCATCATCTGCCGTGTAGGTATGGTTGCTAAAGACTCCTGCAAGGAAGGCTCCATCGGTGTGATTTATTGTGCCCAAGTCAGTATCAATGGTAAGACCACCTGAAGTGAATACCAATTCTGTGACCTGCGGACGCAAAATCTTGACCGTGCCGTCGGAACCATGCCGGTCTCCGGCGCTTTGTCCGCCGGTGGCGGTGACATTAGCGTTAATGGCACTCTCGTGATTAATCAAACTGGAAACTGCCTCAATAAATATGCGTCCGCCGCCACCGCCGGACGCCCCGCGGCCTCCTCCATCATTAGAATCCGTGTCGCCCAGATCAATTTGAGTGGGCCCGTTTCCACCGTTGGCGTTTATGTTTACGCCGGCATTTATCACAATTCGATCTCCTTTCAAGTAAATGGCACCGCCTGAACCGCTACCACCGCTCTGGGAACCTTCGTTGGTATTATTTGAATTGTTGCCGTTGCGCCCGCCCTTTCCCCCGATGACGTTAACATTGCCGCCCAAAGTGAGTGTTCCACTTGAAATTATCTTTAAAGATCCTCCACCAGTGCCCCCCGACGCGTATTGCCCTCCACCGCCACCTGATCCGCCAAGAAGGTGGGTGATGTCGACATCCCCATAGGTCAATCCACCGGCAGGTACCGCATATTGTGTTTCCCATCCGGTGTTAATGCCAATAACCTCGGAACGAGCACCGTTTCCTCCGTACCCACCACCGCCCGGTTCACGCCCGGAATTGATGCCGTCGGGTTGGGGGTCATATTGCCCGGTCCATGGTCTGCCACCGCCTAAAAAGGAACCTGAAACCAAGTTGGCCGGTCCGCCGCCGGAGCCGGTGTCTACATTGTTCCACCTGTTGCCACCATGACCTCCGCCGAGTTTCCCCATTAGGACTTGTAGAGCGGGGTCGCCTGCAACGTTTCTGTTCTGGCCATCCATCCCGTTGAGATCGAGAGCCGGGAGTATGGTGATGTCACCGATGGAGGTTATTTCCACCGGATTGGATCCGGTCAGGTTAACGATCACCCCGTCCCCTATATGAATCGAGTCGAAGGTGTACTTTGCAACATCGTAGCTTATCGTGTTACCTTGAGTATCCACATAGGTTGAGTTGATAAGTTCGCCCGAACCACCAGTTCCGTCGTTTTGGAACCATTTCGGAGTTGGTCCATCGGTGTCGAAGGTGAGAATACCTGTGTTTACCTCGATTTTCTTTTCTGCCACGAAGGAGGCGGTAAGGTCCGACCAGTCCTCGCCGAGGGAATTTTTTCCATAGACTCGATAGTAATAAGTGTTCCCCGGAAGAAGTCCGCTTACGGTTGTTTCATTGTTTTCGTCGATCTCTTCCGCGTGCTCCCAGAGCAAGGCGTCCTCGCCGCCATCCACGGATCCCCAATAGAGGGTGAGGGAAACCCCGTTGTATTGGACGCTGAAGTCGGGCTTGACATTCTTGTATGGATGACTGGAGGCAAAAGTGTCGTTGAGATCCCATTTGTGAGCGAGGTATCCCTCTACCAACTGGCGATCCGAGTCTGTGAACCCACTGTTATAGACGAGCACTTCGGATACCCTTAGGCCCGAAATCTTATCCGGAGTCCCGGCTGTGTCGACACGTCCGCCAAGAACAACAGGACTGTTGGGAGCGGAAACGAGACCAGGAATGCCATCGTCGGTGTCGTTGACGTTGGTTTTCTGGCCGCCGTCGCCGAACAGTTTACGGGTGGTTCCATCCCAGACGAAGGACCACAGGCGCTTTGCGACGGGGTCGTAGTCCGCTGAGGTCGAGTCCGTTGCCGAAGTGCCGTGCAGTATCGTTCGGACTTTGGTGTTGTCCTCCTTGCCGAATACCCAGCCTTGACCGTCGTCCCCGTTCTTGGAGAGGATGGCATCGTTGTCATCAAAGGTCATTCCCTCGACTACCATAAAGAAAGTAAGTTTATCCCACTCGTCGAAAGCGGTTTTCGAGTTTTCGACAAGGAGAACGTCGTCCGTGCCGTCGAACTCGAGAGTGGGTTTTCCGTTGAATCCCGTAGTAAGATATTCGGGTTCTCGCTCGGATGCTTTTTCGTATGTGTTGGCGAAGTGTCCATTGCCGCTGAGGTCGCCCCAGTAGCCAACCCCATCGTTGTCGACGGGCATACCCTCCACTCCTGCTCCCGCTCCCTTGTCGAGGGTCGCTGTGGCATTTGCATCGAGCCATAGCATGAGCTCGGGAAATCTGGCTTTCGTGAAGTCACTGCTCACGTCGCTTATGGTGCCTGCGCCCACGAAGGTGGTTTCTGCATTGAACGTTGCTCCCGTGCCCGAGACGTTGCGAAGGGGGCCGTTAGCGACCACAGGAAGGGTCGAGGCGTTGGTGTCGAAACTCACGCCGCCCGGAACGAAGGATAGGGTGGGACCATTTCCGCTTGGCGTGTAAGAAGCCCTCGATGATAGTACGATTTTGTCGACTTTGACACCATCTTCGCGAGGCCAGAGGTTCACCGTGTGAACACCTGTTGAAGGAATGTTGATAGTGGCTACTGCATTGCCGTCCATGGTCTGAGTGTACCAATTCCAAGAGTTGTTGTTACTCACACTAAGACGGTCTGACGTAGTGTTTACCGTCTGGTTCAGACCGACGTGGACGGAATCTCCTGCACCGTCGGGGCCAGACGCCAGTAGCCAAACGTAATGAGTGCCGGTCTTGACGAAGTTGACCTTAAAATCAAGACGCGGCATCGTTGGTTCATATCCCGTATTGAGGCTTTTGCCTATATCGGGCAAAACTTGCATCGTCTGTGCTCCTGTAGCGCTTCCATCGCTTACGAGGACCCAACTTAGGGCAGTCCCACCCACTGTTCGAGGAGATTCATTATTAGTGAAGTTGTTTGCTTCCAGCGATACGACTCCATCTAAACCGTTATCTTGCATGACTGCGCTTGCCGCACCCGACCAAACCCCGTTTGTCGATGCGCCATTGAAGGCCCTCATGCGGTAGTAGTAGGTGGTGTTGGGCAAGAGATCGCCGATCTTTTCACCAAAAGCACCCTGTCCTTTGTCGCCTATCAAGATCGAGTTGTCCCAGGCGAATGGATCGAGTCCTCCGTCGTTGTCGCCATAATAAATCCTTACCGAGGGAGCATCGCCTCCCGTGTCGTTGAGGTCGCCATTAAAGGAGGCGGAGGTGGCGGTGATCTCGGTGGCGGCACTGGTCAAGATAACTGGAGTAGTGGCCAGGATCGTCAAATTGAGAATGATCTTGTTTTCCTCGGATTCGGAATTGGTGGTGCCGAGGACGTCTTGCAAGGTGTCATCATCGGTAAGGTTACCGTCGTCGTCACCGTAATAGACTACCAGAGAAATAGGGAATTCCCCTGATACGAGAGGTGCTCCTGATATGTTTCCAGTCGTGGAGTCGAACTGGAGGCCTCCGGGCAAGTTGAAGGCGGCGTAGGAGGAAGGTGAACCGATTGCCGTGACGTTGTAGTCGAAAGGTTGAGCGGCCGTTCCCGTAACGTTGAGTGGGCTTGTGACGATTCGGGGGCCAGACACTTTCCCATAGGTTACGAAGGTGGATTCGAACTTTTGGTTGTCGTAGACCGCTTTGATCCAGTCTGATGAGCGGGCGGTGGTTGCGATACGAGCTTCGTCAATTAGGCCGTTGAAGTAATTGCTCGTCTGGTAGCCGCTTCGGCCAAGGAATAGGGGAGCCGTACCATTTGTAACACTGCCGACAGATCCCGTTCCTATTGATGATCCGTCAGCGAAAACTTCTGCAGTGAGATCGTTGTAAACGATTGCCAGATGATGCCAGTTTCCCGATGCCCATGAAGGCGTTGCCGGCCCATTGACATTAGGGTTTCCAGCTCCACGGGCCCATAAGTTCTTGTCGTTGTTGGATATGAACATTTGCCAACCGTCAGGGCCTGTTCCGGAAGTGCCACGATTGGAGAATATGCGATTGTTGGCAGTTGGGGCGGTGCCCGAGCCCCATTTGGCCCAAAGCGATGCGGTAAAAACTTTGCCCGCCCGCCCGGCGTTTTCGCCAAAGTTCACCCAGTCGCCGGCGCCGTCGAGGGTGACGGCCGAACCGACGATGCCGGCGAAGGTTGAGGCGTCGCCGACCGCAAGACCGTGGTGGCTCAAGTAGGTGGAGTCAGGAAAATTTTTAGCGACCAGTTCGGTGAAGTGCCAAACGCCATGGAAGCCGTTTGACCACGTGGAACCGTCGGAGGCGTAAGAGGGTTTGTAGGTATCCTGAGCGTTGCCCCAGGCGGCGGTTACCATGGTGGCGTTGCTATCGATTGAACTGACTTTTAGCCATACCCGGGAATTACCCGTCACGTCCCAAGTCTCTATCTCGTAGGGAAGTTGACGACCTGAGGAATCGAAGAAGCGGAGGTCTCCCCCCGATGAGGACAAGAATGAACCGTAGGAAAAATTTGCCGCTTCACCGTCGGATGTGGTGAGACCCTGATGCAGGTCTACCAAAACGGGAAAATTAACCAGTGTGGAGTTGCCGTCGTAACCCGAGAAGGTGAGATCCATCTTGAAAGGATATTTCGAGGGGTTGGAAATCCTAATGGTGATAAAGCTGGTGGCCGACCGTTCCTCGCCTGCGCTGTTCGAACCCGTAACGCTGATTGTGACGGGTGTGTCTCCGCTGGTCACCGGGTTTCCGGTGATCTCTCCAGTGGCGGCGTTTAGGAAGACCCCCGGTGGCAAGCCTACTGCGGAATAGGATAAAACGCCTCCACCTAAGACTGGAACGCTAAAGGGTGACATTGTCTCACCCACCTTACCATAGACCTCTGCTCCCTCGGTGATCTCGGGGGGACCTTGGAAGTTTGAATACGAAAGGTAATTGGAGTCGATCTTTTGGTTCTCGTAGGTTGCCTTGACCCATTCGGAATTACGAGCGGACCCTGAGAAAGTCATTTCGTCTATTACTGTACCAGGTGAACCACGATTCCAACCTCTTCCAATTCGCATTCCCGTGATTGGCAGACCGTTGCTAAACGAAGTTGTATTTCCATCTTGGAAACCGTTAATGAAAACTTTTGCCTCCGAACTTCCTACGCTAGCCACCAAATGAAACCAATTGTCTCCTTCGACGATAGTGTCCGGATCAATGGTAATGTTGTCGTCTCCTATCCCTGTGGAAAGAAGGTTTGGTTTTCCCATCTCATCCACTTCGAGGCGTAAATATTTGCCGTTGTCGTTGTTAAGTTGAACTGCCCACCAGCTTTTATTGTTCCCACTGCTGTTAACTGTTTTAGCCCATGTCGTAATGGTGAACGCTGCAGCGGTGGAAGTTCCATTGATTAAGGATGTCTCAAAGCCTTGGTTCGAGTTCTTGGCAGTCGATCGGGCTTCACCGATAATCCCCTGTTCGGTCGCAGGGAGACCAGCGTCATTGATTTCCGAAAGATTGTTTCTTTTCGTAGATGAGTCTGTTGCGTCTCCGGAGTTTTCATTTAAATGATATACCCCGAAATATCCTGGCCACGCCTCGCCGTTGGAAGTGAATTCAGGTTCGGTGGCGTTGGGGTTTCCCCATCGCATGAAAAGCTTTTCTCCTACCGACAGGTTTGGTACGTGCACCCAAACAAGAGATTCGCCCTGAGTATTCCATTTGGTGATTTCGTACTTGCACTCAATTCCTGTACTGGTCTGGAAGCGAAGGTCGATGCCGTTTTCCTTGAATTGACTGTAGCGAAAGCCTCGGTTGAATAGTTCGATGTCGTCCTCGCTTAGTTTTACAAGCATATGCCAGTCCTTAAGGTCCGGTTGATACGCGTCTGTTCCTGGAATCAGCAACTTGATCTCCCGAATGCCAATGTACGTATTGGCTCCCGTTGCGGCGGTGATTAGTAGTTTGTAGAACTCGTATCGACCTGGTGAGGTGATGTCGTAGGCGCGGGTTTGGTTGCTTGTCCAAGTCTGTCCGAGGCGTTGGTCGAGATCAGTCCAATTGGTACCATCGTTGGAGCCTTGTAATTTGAAGTCCTTGGGACCACGTGAACCGAATTCAGTATCCTGACCTTGGATCGTGTACTGTAAAACCTCGTACTGCAAACTTCCGGGGAATTGGTATTGGATAAAAATATTCGGAAGTTCGGACTGTAAGGGCAACCATCGAGAAGTACTTCCTGAGTCTGCTCCGTCGTCGAAGGCTTTTGTTGCATTGTAGTCAACATGGCTGGAGGAGGAAGTTATGCCACCTCGCGCAAAATCCGTCGCATCAACCATAGTTCCCACAAAGGCTGGGTTGTAGGCTGGTGTGATTTCTATGGAGTATTCGAAAGGAGCGTTGTTGCCCGCCGTGATGAGCATTTCCGTCAAGACCGATCCTACGGAATTGGAGGCGCTTACGGTAAATTTATAAACGCCTGGCGCGGTCGGAATACCGGAAAGTACGCCTGTTGAGGAGTTTAGGTCAAGCCAGAGGGGACCGTTGTACAGACCGAATGTAGTTGGATTCCCGGTGGCAGCCAATTGGAAGGTGAAAGCCATTCCTGAAGCAGCTTCGGCTGAAAGGGAGTTTGTGAACGACAATATGGACTGAGGTGTCGCAGGATTTGAATATTTGTAAGGATGTTCGGCGGAAAGATTTCCGGTTAAACCCCACTTGTAGGCAAGATAACCTTCGATTTTTTGCCGATTGGATTCGGACGAAGATTCAGGAGTTACTATGAATTCTCCGACGAATCCATCGGGGAAATTATTGAGACCTCGGTTGGAGAAGAGGGTTGTCTTGTTTTCTTTGTTAGGACGAGCGATGTAGCCTGTATTTCCTTTGTTTTCTCCATCGAGAAAGCAAGTAATGGTTTGAGTGCTTAAGTCGAACGTCAGGGCGTAGATAGAGGGCCCGTTCTCAGCGACGGGAAAGAAAGTCTTGTTCGTACCCAGATTCGTTTGGTTTAAGCGACCTTTAAAGGTTGTTGCGCTTTCCGCGTCGAACTGGAAGTGAGGAGAGCCTCCTGTCTGCCGGTTAGCGAAAAGAGAGTCGTTTCCGTGATTGATGGCATCTATCCCTGAAAGTAAAAATACGCTAAAGTTGTTTCCAGTGTCGAAAGCGGCGCTGGTTTCGAGATAATCTCCACCGTCGAAATCGATCACGTTCTTACCATTGTGACTTCGGATGCCTGATTTTGGCTGATTGGTGGATGTTAGCTGTAAGAAATGATTCCCATTCCCGCTTTTGTCATTCCAATGGCTAACCGCGTTTGAGCTCTCGGTTATAGTGGAGACTTCGGTTGCATCCAGCCATAGGGATAAAGTTGTGATAGAGGTGAGACCGCCCACGCCTAACTTGACCGGACTGAACACGAGCATATTGTCAGTCCAAGAAGAACCTGCGGAATTCTTGGCTTCCATTCGGGCAAAGTAGATGGTTGGAGGGGTGATGCCGGTGGTTATCTCGGCGCTTAGGTTTCCAGGTTGGGCATTGTTGATGGTGATTTGGTTGGCCCAGTTAGCTGCTGTCTGGTTGCCGTCCTCGGGACCCCAGTGAAATGTAAATGTGACGTCGGATCCGCCGGTGCCGGCAAGAGAGCCGTTGAATTTGGCCGAAGTGTCAGTTACGTCCGTGACTGAAAAAACATTGCCGAGGATTGGGGGGCTGGCCGAAGAAGCAGTCGTGAAATTACGGTCGACGGTCCAGACTGTGTCGCCGTTGCCACCCTCAGAGTTGTCCGCCTTGAAACGGTAGTGGTAAAGGGTTCCGGAAGCTAGTCCCGATACCTCGTGGGCAAGCCCGCCGATGCCTTTCAATCCCAAGTTTTGTTCGTTCTGCCACGACGACTGTCCACCGGCGACTGTTCCCCAGTAGACCGTGACGTTGGCGTCACGTCCACCCGTATTGGGAATATCGGCGACTAGCCTGGCTGCGTTGGACACGATGTTTATGGCGTTTGAGTTGGCAATGTTCGGTGCGGAAACGGGAATGGTGATGGTGAGTGTGCTGGTGACTGTTGCCGAGGAGCCCTCGGTCAAGAGAGTCGTCAAGTAGACACCGCCCGCCTCAGGCGAGCCGGTGATGGCTCCGGTGCTAAGGTTGCAGATCAAACCCGGGGGCAAATTGAAGGCGGAGTAGGAGGGGGTGGTGACAGTTGAAGTTATTTGGTAGGTAAATGCCTGCCCGACGGTGGCGTTGACTTCGGTGGCGCTGGTGATGGCGGGCGGAACGAATTGGTCCCCAAATCCGCCATTGTAAATGTCGGCCAAATCATTGTCGCTGAGTGATTTGTCATATATCCTGACATCGTCGATTAGTCCTTGGAAGTAGCGGTTGGCTTGGTCATTGCCGATCTTGAAGTTGTCGCTAGAACCCGTGTCGATAATCTTATCAGTAGCCGAACTCTGACCATCGTCCACGCCATTCACATATAGCTTCATTTGGTTGACGTTGTTTTTCCCTGTAGGCAGGACGGCGGCGACATGGTGCCATTGATTGTCGGCGACGGATGTGTTTCCCACAATGGCTCCGCCATTTACTTCGACGCGCAGCTTGCCGTTGTCGGTGCGGAAAACCCATTTTTTGCCAGAGAGGTTTTCTCCCCAGCTCATTATTGCTGCCGTTGTTTTGGAAGTCTTGACCCAAGCTGCTATTGTTCTTTCATTAGCTCCCGTAATTCCCTTGTAACCCGTGGATTCGACATAGTCATTCGCTCCGTCGAATAGCAGGGCGTTGCCGAACTTATCAGCGACGAATGCGGGACCATTAATCAAGCTGCCCTGGTGACCGCCAATTCCGGAGTCTGCCACGGTTGATGCAGTTGTTTCCTCAAATGTGTACCAAAGGAGTAGATCCTGAGCCTTTACCGTGCCGTCCGAATGAAGGCCCGAATAAGGGGAGGGAGCAAAGACGGCCAAGTTCTTTGAGACGACTTCTCCTGCCACGTTGACGGCTGCTGTCCGGGCGTAGTAGACTTTTCCTGTCTGGAGTCCTGTCAAGTTGGTCGAGAAGGAACCTGTGCCGAGCAACCCGAGAGTGATCACGTTATCCCAGCTAGAAAGGTCCTTGAAGTCGGAACCACGGTCCTCGTCACCCCATACGATGGTGACCGAGGGCGTTTCTCCACCCGTGTCGGTGAGGGCACCTAAAATATTTGCCTCGGTGGAGCTAAATGCGGAGGCGTTCACTTCGCCCAAAATAGGAGGAGTAAGTCCGCCCATAGTGGTAAAGGTTCCTGCGGTGTCGGACCAAACTAAGTCACCACCGGCATTTGAAACGGCAAAGCGGAAACTGTAGCTGGTGTCGATGGCAAGACCCGTGACCTTACGGGAGATGGAGCCTGGGGCGACGATGCCGAGCTGTAAGGAGTGTGCCCAATCAGAAGGGTTTGCAGTTCCCTTGTCCGTAAGGTCGACGCAGAGGGTCGCAACGCAGTCAGTTCCCGTGCCATCGGCGAATGAGCCGTTTAACTTGGCTCCATAGAGGCCAATGTCGCTAGCAGTGCCGACGCTGACTGACGAAGGCAAGGGATAGAGCGTTATTGCAAATGCGTGATACGTGGTTCCGTAGCCGTTGGTTGCGGAAACGAAAGCGTTGCTTGTAGTACCAGTTGGAGCAGGGGTATCAGTGGGTGTTCCTGATATCATTCCTGTGGAGGCATTGACTTCAATTCCTACCGGTAAGCCTATTGCACCCCAAGTCGTGGACGCTGACTGGCTAGGATTTGTCGCGTTAAAGTCAGATGTTATAAATGGAAACCCTGGGTTTGCCAGTGCTAAACTGGGGCCAGTGACTACAGGAATGGGCATGTCACCGTTCCCATCGTTATAAATTGCGGCTATTTCGGGGGCTGAGAGAGCCACGCCGTAGATGCGAGCGTCGTCGATGAGACCTTGGAAATAACGATTGGCGTGACCGTTGCCGATCCTAACGTCTAGACCCGCGGAGGTAGTGTTGATAGTCCTGGCGGCAACCCCCGAATAAGTGGCTTCGAGGACGCCGTCCACATAGAAGATGATCTGATTGATGTCGGTGGCACCGTTTGGAAAAACAGCCGCGACGTGTCTCCATGTATTGTCGGCGACGTTCTGGTTGCCTACGCGATAACCACCATTTACCTCCACTCGAAGAGCCCCGTTTGTTCCGTTCGCAGTCTGAGTTCGGAAAATCCACTTTTCGCCGGGAAGGTCATTTCCCCAAGACATAATTGCAGCGGCTTGTTTCGAAGTTTTTATCCAAGCCGACATGGTCCGTTGACCAGTTCCAGAAATTCCCTTGTAACCCGTGGCCAATACGTAATCGTCCGTTCCATCGAATTTAAGGGCATTGCCGAATTTGCCCGGTACCCAGCAGGCGAGCTGGTCCATGTTGGTCAAGGTGGCTAGGTTGCTACCTGCGGAGTCGACTGCGATGGTGCTGTTGATCTCGTTGAACTGATACCATAGGGTTAGATCATCTGCACGAGTCAATGGGTACTTGTACTGGGTGACGGCTGAACTGGCTACGGTTGAATTTTCATCCGCTCCCGTTGCCGCTCCCGCTTCGATCGACAGATTGATTGTTGCGGGATCTGCAGCCGGCGTAAGTTCAAAGGTATAGCGGGAGTCGGCGGGGAAAGTTTCTCCATTGACGCCCCATAGCTCTATCTCTCGGAAACCAATATATGTATCGCTTCCTTCAGCGGCCGAAACCAGAAGCTTGTAGAAGGAATATGTTCCCGGATTGTCGACCAGGTAGGAGCGAGTCTCGTCTGCGGTCCATCCGGTTTGGTTGTTCTCGGTGTCCAAGGTTGTCCAAGAAGAGTTATCGTCGGACCCATGCAGCGTGAAGTCCTTGGGACCACGCTTTTCAAAAGAAAAGTCCTGCACCATGAGCTTGTACTCGGTGACTTGGAACGGTTTTGTGAATTGCCAGGTGAGATAGACGTTCGGCAAGGCCGACTGTAAGGGTAGCCAGCGGTTGTTGTCGTCCGTTGTGGAGAGGTTTCCGTCGAACGCTTTCGCAACGGGATAGGAGGCGTGCGCCGGTGAAGAACCAATGATCGTGGCTTCCGCTGTGGTGGCTTTATAGCTGGGACCATCTGTTGGATATGCACCAGGGGGAGAAACGGCAAAACCGCCCACTGTAGCTCCGGTCGCATTGATATCTGAGGCGTCGAACCCGGTGACCGTGTGAGGCACTCCCATTTTTTCGAAGGTCACATTGACTGGAATGGGATAAGCATAGGTCGTCGAAAGTACAGTGATCTGGGGCCTTGGTAAATTCAAGCCGAGTTCGAAGCCATTTATGACTAAATTATTGCCTGCCGCTCCTCCTGGTCCGATCTTGATTGAAACGTCGTTGGACGATGCGTTTACGTCGAAGGGAAACGTCTGTTTGTTAATGGAGCCAGGTGAAGTTCCCAGAGAGCTTGTCATTCCACTGGCAATTACTTTGTCGGTTGCATCTGCATCCGTAAGCTTCAAGTCGTAAGTCGTGTTGCCACCATTTTCCGATGCATGGTGATAAGTGGACATGTAGTAGGAACCGGGCTTGAGATCGGAGATCCTGATTGTGATGGTTCCTCCGGAATTGTTCAAGACTTCGTCAGAAAGCAATGAGCTCATGGTGGAGAAAGCACCACCTGTAAGGGGGGCGTAGTCCCTCCATTGGCTTTGTCCCTGCACGGAAACTTCAATCGTGCCGTCGGTCGCTTGGGTGTTCGAATAGGTTTGGGTCACGAGCTCTCCATTGTCCGTACTCGATGCTCCCCACGGGTTGAAGACCTCGAAACCGCTCTGCAAAGGGTACTGGTCGTCTTGCCCAAAGTCGATCTTGAGAACTTGACCAAACGCAGAGGTTGTCGTTAGGAAAACCCAAAGCGCTGTGATTGCCGCTAATTTGACAACAGCAAGGTTAAACCACTCTTTATGCCGTATGTTCATTCCCTCCGGCAAAGTTCATTTTCCAGTTCGCCAAAAATGATTTGGGCTGGAGATAAAAAAACAACGAAAGATCCTTTGAAATTTCAGGTTTTAGTTTTCTCTTCGTGCTCAATGATCCGACTGGAACAATCTCAAAACATGCCCAGAAAAGAATCATGGACACCAACAGCTTTATTTTAACAATCAAATGCACTGGATCTGTGGGAATTGGGACATTTCGCAAAATTTGAACGAGTGGGAAGTGTTTCTAGCAAAACACTTATTATTCATTCACTCTGTAATTAGCTAAATCTTGTCAAATATTGCATGAGAATGGCAACTTTTTTCAAGAAATTCCGCAAAGTAGGTATTCACAACGATTTGATTGCGAAAGATGAGTTAATGTAGTACATCTTTGTTGCGGGATCGAGCTCATCGTTGTCAGGCGAATTCGTTAACCTCATTTCAGTTTTCATGAATTGTTTTTTCTCTTTGACTCAACCATTTGGAATTTAAGCAATGCCTTGATTGTCGACTATTATATTTAAAATCATAATGGTACTTAATTATCACGCAAACTAGAGAACCCACTAACCTGTTTCGGCATCATGGGAGGGTTGGTCATTCGAAATCTAGCGATCCAAGGGAAGCACAATGTCCTAAACCGTTAGTTCGATAAGTGTATGGATATTCAATCCATTGTTTGGAAACTCTTACAAGTTTAAGCGCAGACCCAATTCGACTTGATTGATTGGCATCGAATCAAATTCTCCAAGTTCGTCTAGATATGTGAAACGGTATCCGATGTGAGCTTCGCAAAGGTCTGAAAAGGCGTATTCTAGAGCCATACGAAAGCTTCCTTGGAAAAGCAGGTCGTCATCTGCAGTAGGAGTTGTAGAGACACTCGGAAGTGTAAAGCTTTCGTCTCTATAAGTTAAGCCAATCGATACTCCTGCATGAATGTTAAGCGAATTTCCCATAGCAAAGTCCCGACCACCGTATATCGCCAGAGTACGACTTGTGGAAGCTCCGGTTGCGGGCGTCGAAAATGCCCCAAAAACAGCTTCCTTGTATCCGAGCCTTCGATAACCGATCTCGGGCCCGATTGTCCATTGTCCGAATTGCCCACCAAAGGCTATGGAGAAGTCGATTCCGGTTCGGGTGCGGAGTGCGAGCCCTGAGGTTCCGTATTCTCTTTCCCCGGCGAAGGATACCCCGGAGTTGATGAATAGAAAATAATCACCACGCTGACGAACTTTGACAATGCTCCTAACAGGAAAGTTGCTTTCTATTTGTTTGCTGGGTTCAGTTGCGTTTTCAGCTTTTAGCTTGAGCAAACCCTGTCTGATGAGGTGTAAATCATCTTTGACTTCAATGATTGCAGCGGTCCGCTTAAGGACGATCGGATGTGGTGAGACTTTTCTAATACTGACCTCTGGAATCGCTGGCGATAGCGCCGGAGCGACTGCTGGCCTCTCATTGTTGGGCTGCAAGGCTTGCAAATCTTTTTTGATCTGAACTAATTCACTCTTTAGTTCATTGACATATTGTTCCCTGACCAAATCTGTATTAGATTCATCTTGAGCGTGTGATCTCAAGACCAAATAGATCGAGAACATCAACATTTGAAATGATAAGCGAAGGAGAGGGAAGATATTTAAGCGTCGAATCATTTTTTCTCTATTTTGACGAGACCCCGTCCTTTTGCATAGTACTCGATCAAGGTTCCTTCTGACGAATGTACGATTATACGTAGGCAGTTCTCCATAATTTCACCAGACTGAAGGCGAATCTTTGAATTAAGGTTGCTTACGACCGCATAGTTCTCGGGTATTGCGGAGGCATTCGTCCAGCTTTTCCAGCCCTCTTCCGGAACGGAAGGGAGGAAGGGTTGGATAAGATCGACGGATTGTTGGTTTCGAGTCTCTCTCATTATCCGGATAGTACCCTTTTTGTCGCGTGCGAGCCATCTAGTTGTCCAGAAACCGTTGATTGGGGTGGCGTTGATCACGAGGCAATCGACCTCGTTGACATTTTCCGTTTTTGTCGCCT
>PCBO01000066.1 GCA_002730975.1 Opitutia bacterium | reverse complement strand
TGGACCAAATGCGCAAGGCTCACCGGGAGCACGTCACGAAGATACGCGACGTAGGATTTCTGCCCGAGGGTGAGATACATTCGCGCTCCGAAGGTTCAACCCCCTACGAGATGGGACACGACGATAAGAAATATCCTTTTGAAAAGATCTTTTTCGCCGCCGACATTTCATCCTCGATGCGGAAGAGCGATCTTCCAAAAATCACTGAACTGCTAGAGGATTCCGATTCGGCAGTGCGCTATTGGGGAGCACTTGGTCTCCTCATGCAGGAAAAGGCGGGGGTCAAAAATGGGCATTCAAAATTGATTGATGCCCTGAATGACAAGTCACTTTACGTTCGAGTCATCGCGGCCGAGGCTTTGGGGAAATACGGTTCCAAGGAAGACATTGCCAGAGCAGTAGTAACACTCGGCAAGACCGTCGACCCAATCAAGAACGGCTGCTTCCCCTCTATGCTGGCAATGAACGCCATCGATCACTTGGACGACAAGTCGAAGTCGCTCATCCCGGTAATCCAGTCCATGCCCCGAACGCCAACCGAGGTGGACAAACGCTTTCAAGGTTATGTCGGACGCCTCGTCGAGACCACCCTCAAGGAACTCGGCGCCCCATCCAAAAACCAACCTAAGTCCAAGAAGAAAAAGGACCGAAAGAAGAAGTAGCCTGCTTCTAGATCACACAGGGCAGAAGGACACCATCCTTCATGCCGTGGATGATTTTCTTGTCGGCGGGGCAAAAGGTCGCGAGGGCACCGGTTAATTGCACCTGCCCTTCCTTTACGAAATAGTATGGGCTAAGTCGGAGTCGGCCTTCCATGGGCAGTGTTTCTCCTGACTCCTCATAGACTTCGTGACTAAGGCGAGCAGGCTTTCGGTATTCCTGAAGCACTTGAATGGGGTTGGGGAACGCATCAAGGGCATGATCAATGGCTGCGGTCCAGTTCTCGCTAGACTCGTCACTACCAATCACCACGCTGCGAGCCCCCCAAGCAGTTTCGTGAAAGCCACTCGCTTTAATCACTAGTTCTCGTTCCTTCTTGGTTGCAGGGGCGAGGTCACGCCATGAGTTGAGCCTCTTGCCTCCGACTTCAGGTCCATTCAAAACGGCTCCCGGCGGCAGGTCCGCAGGGTCGAGAATCCAAGTGTGAGGGATAATTTTCCGTAGGAGTTTCAGGTCGGCCTTCGACAGATTTTCGCACCAATAATCTTCTAGACGATGATGCCAAAAGAGCCCGAGAGACAACTTCTCTTCCTGAAAGGTACGCATGGGCGAACTAACAGCAACCACTCCCCGTTCAACCGCTTCGCAGATTTCACGCATGACGGGAATTTCTGCATGATCGAACAATTCCCAGAAGCGATATATGACATCTTGCTTTTCTCCATCTAAAAACACCCCTTCTGGTCCGGGTTTTAGTTGATTCGGTCGGGCAACTTTCACCTTGTGTCCGCGTTCGCTCAGGACTTCGGCCAACCACTCCATTTCAGGGCGATAATCGGCGGATTCCTCGCTCACCACCAACAAAACGGAAGGATTGTCCGTATCGGGACACAGCGAAGAGAGGCTTTCCATAAAAGATTCCGGTATGTCGTGAGAATCTTCATCAAGGTAAAGCTTTTCTAAAAAAGCAGTCAGCCCAATGCCTCCGGGTACGGAGTCCATTTCCGTAAGGGCGAAACCATTGGCAGTGACAATCAGGTCCGGTCGAAGAACGGAGGGGAAAGAACCTTTCACGGCTTTGACGGCACCATGTTCGACAAGCCATTGAGGTTTTCCTGCATCCAGATATTCAGAAACCCATGGAGTCGTTAGGTCGCCATTGCGCAATATTCGCGTACCCGTTCTAGATTTCAAATATAGGCGTTCGAGGGCTTGATGAAAAGCCAGGCAGGCTTGGCCGATCGAATGAAGTTCCTCTACCGTACTTTCGGGCAAGGGCCAAGGTTTCGGGGAAAGTCGCCAACTCTTCTCGGCAAAGAGAGGTCTTTCCAGTGCCGATCTAAGAACGGGAAGGCTGAGAGGTAATGTGGACAATGCCGAAAGTCTCGTTGATTCGAAATCGAAAGGTTTTAATCGTCGATTTGAATCTCCTTGTTTCTTTGACGAGGGCAACCTGCTCGAAGCCATCCGTTCACAAAATTATCGAGGTCGCCGTCCATTACGGCTTGTACTCCTGAGGTTTCCACCCCGGTACGTAAATCCTTGACCATCTGATAGGGCTGAAAGACATAACTGCGGATTTGATTCCCCCATCCCATTTCACCTTTCGCCCCATAAAACTTTTCCATTTCCGCTCGCTTCTCGTCTTGTTGTTTTTCGTAAAGGCGGGACTTGAGAACGCGCATCGCCGTTTGTCTGTTTTTCAGTTGCGAGCGCTCGTTTTGACACTGAACAGCTATGTTGGTGGGTAGATGCGTGAGACGGACCGCTGAGTCCGTCTTGTTTACGTGCTGCCCGCCCTTTCCGCTGGATCGATAGGTATCGACGCGAAGGTCGTCATCCGGAATTTCCATCTCTACGTCGTCGTCCTCGACCTCGGCTATCACATCGACCGAACAGAAGGAAGTGTGCCTGCGTTTATTCGAGTCGAAGGGGCTGATTCGGACTAACCTGTGCACCCCTCGCTCGGCTTTGGCATATCCATATGCGTTCAATCCCTCTATTCGAATCGAGCATCGACTGATTCCGGCTTCTTCCCCGGGTTGGAGGTCTTGCAATTCAACACTGAAACCTCGCCGCTCAGCCCAACGGACATACATCCTCATAAGCATATCTGCCCAGTCGCAAGATTCAGTCCCGCCCGCCCCTGCATGAATACTAAGCAAGGCCGGACGGCCATCGAACGGTTCGTTCAAGAAGCTGGCGACTTCCAAATCGTCGACTTGAGACAAGGCGGACTCAAGAGTATCGACGAACTCTTTGCTCATCTCCTCGTCGTCTTCATCTTCCTCGCACAACTCGCATAAGGCTTCGACGTCTTCGACTTGTGCTCGAAATTCCTCCACTTTTGAAACAGTTTGCTTCAAGCGGTTGTTTTCGGACCCGACTTTCCTCGCGGTGTCCTGATCATCCCAGAAAGATGGCGACGACATAGCTTCCTCGAGTTCGGCAATCTTCTTTTTCTTTTCGTCGCACTCCAGGAACTTCCACAAGTGATCCGTTCTTTTAATCAATCCCTGCAACCTCGTTTTATCTTCCGGTAAAATCATTCAATTCCCAATGTTAAATTTCAAAAGCGTAGCCCTCCGGCAATTCTTCATGCAGACCGCACTCGCGTTTATGCCCGGCGTTGCGAGTCTCCTCTCTTGAAGAGGTCTCGGACAACTTCTTCGTGCTATGCCAGTCGCCTAAGGAATTGTACCCTTGACCCTCGAGTGGGTGGTAGGGAAGATTATTGGCAGGAAGGTATTCGTATGCGCTACGATCGTCCCAATCAAGAATGGGATAGATTTTCACTGTCCCGTTCTGAGCCTCGACGAAGGTGCGTTCGGCTCGACTTTCCGATTGCCCTCGACGCAACCCCGAGAGCCAAGCCTTGGCATTCAATTCATTCAGAGCGCGCTGCATCGGTTCGACCTTGTTCATCAAGTTATACCGCTCCATCCCTTTCGCTCCTTGCTCCCAAAGTTTTCCAAACCGTATTTCCTGATACGCTTGAGAAAGCCCAGCCGAAAAGGTCTTGGACCTAATCCCGAGTTTTTCGCACAAGGCTTCCGCGTATTGGTACGTTTCAGGGAAGAGATAACCCGTATCCACGAAAATAATGGGGATTTCCTTGTTCACCTTGCTCACTAGATGAAGCATGACAGCGCTTTGTAGACCAAAGCTCGTGGACACAACGAGGTCTTCGCCGAAGCGATCCCATGCCCAAGCCACCCGACCAATGGCGTCAAGCTGCTCCAGTTCCGTATTCTCTGAGGTGAAATCCTTGTTGTCCGCCTTCATTGTTTTAATGGGGCAAATTGATCATCATGTCATGTGTAACGAATTTAGTAAAGAGCAGGCTTGGTCATAGTTTAAAAGCATTGCTTCTTGCTCCGGTCGCCCGAAATCTTATTTCTTTTCATATGGACCCTATCGAACGGATGGTAAGGCGAACGCCTGAATTGAAAAGCTGCGCAGAGAGTGTTCGGCTCGCTTACAACGCCCTGCTCACTTGCTTTCGCGACGGAAACAAACTCCTGTTGTGCGGTAATGGTGGTAGTTGCGCCGACTGCGATCACATAGCGGGCGAACTCGTCAAGAGCTTCTACAGGGATCGACCCCTAGATTCCGAATTGATTGAAAAGCTTGGCCCCGAACTTGCCGCCAACCTACATGGTTCACTCCCTGCCATTCCACTCGCCTCCTTCACCGCCTTTCATACGGCCTTCGCCAATGACGATCATCCAGAGTATTCATTTGCTCAACAAGTAGTCGGGCTGGGAAACACAGGCGATGCACTACTCGCAATCAGCACGTCCGGTAATTCGAAAAATATTTTACATGCGGCGAAAACAGCTCACGCCATGGGGCTCCAAGTAATCGGACTCACTGGAGAAAGCGGAGGTGAACTGGCTCCGCTTTGCGACGTCGCCGTGTGCGCTCCCGAAACCGACGTGGCTCGTATTCAGGAGCTTCATTTACAGATATACCATGCCTTCTGCGAAATGATTGAGGAAGCCATGTTCGGCTAACTTATCTCTTCTCCATGCCCCTCATGACCGATCTTCGCGAGCAATTCCCCTCGCAGGAACTTTCCCGTGTCCGAGAGATTGCGAAGGACGTATCACAGGCCGGTGGTCGGGTTCTTTGCGTAGGCGGTTGCGTACGCGATGCTCTTCTCAAAATCGTACCGGAAGAGTTCGATCTCGAAGTCAGCGGCATTGACCCCGAAGACCTTCGCGCTCTTTTAGCCCGCAAGCACTCGGTCGATGAATATGGCAAATCATTTGGCGTACTGAAGCTCAAAGACAATCCAATAGAGGTGTCAGTGCCGCGTTCGGAGACCAAGAGCGCCACCGGTCATCGGGGGTTCTCCGTCGACGTGGACCCCCATCTTCCTTTTCCCAAAGCCGCGGCTCGGCGTGATTTCACGGTCAACGCAATCGGTCTGAATCCTCTTACGGGAGAATCCCTCGATCCGTACGACGGAGCAAAGGACTTGGATGCCCGCATCCTGCGGCATGTCGGTCCCGCCTTTGTCGAAGACCCTTTGCGGGTTCTGCGTGGTATGCAGTTTGCCGCTCGATTTGACCTGACACCGTCTCAAGAGACCATAGAGCTTTGCCGGACCATCGACTTGGAAGGGCTTGCGGCTGAGCGTATCTTCGACGAGTGGAAGAAGCTCTTGCTCAAAGGAAAATCCATCTCGCTAGGGCTAAACTTTCTTAGAGAAACAACTTGGCTTCGTTTCTTTCCCGAACTGGAGGCCTTAGTCGATTGCCCCCAGGATCCCGAATGGCACCCCGAGGGAGACGTCTGGGTTCACACCCTGCACTGCATGAATGCCTTTGCCGAAAAACGAATCGACGACGAATGGGAAAACCTCGTAGTCGGTTTTAGCGTCTTGTGCCACGATTTCGGCAAGCCACTCACCACCATCACCGATAAAAACTCTCGGATTCGTTCTCCCAAGCACGAATCCAAGGGAGAAGCTCCAACGCGGTCATTCCTACAGAGAATGACCAATCAAAAGGACTTGCCTGAGGAAGTTGTTCCACTCGTTCGTCGTCATCTAGCCCCACGTCTCTTTTATAATGACAATGCCAGCGACAGCGCCATCCGCAGGTTGGCGCGCCAAGTGGTCCGTATCGACCGACTCGTCCGTGTCGCTCAATCCGATATGGCGGGACGTCCACCCAAGTCAGCGGACTGCCCCGAAGGGAAATGGTTGCTTGATCGAGCCGAGGAACTCAGAGTTAAGGCCGCTGCACCCCAAGCGTTTGTTCTTGGTCGACACCTTATCGAAAGAGGGATGAAACCCGGAGCCGGCTTCAGTCCCATCCTCGAGGAATGCTTCGAAGCTCAACTCGATGGCGTATTCACCGACCTCGATGGTGGCCTCGCTCACCTTGATTTAATCTTAAAGCGCACGTCGACTGACGTTTAATGTATGTTTTTCATTGCTTAAGTCCGAGTTTCGCCGGAAATAAAATCTTTTCATTTAACCATAAAAAACTGTTTGTTAAATACTTATGGAAAGCCCGCGTGGTCTTCATGATAATGGGCGCACTACTTGCAAATTTAAAGGATCATGAAAATTACTTCTAGAAAACTCCTACTCCCTCTACTTGGGGTCCTTGCCATTTCTGCAAATGCCAGGGAGCACTTGCTCTCTATCTCCTTGAATGACCTTGAAATCATTTCGGGGAACTTGCCCGAGGGCAATGTGAACCTGCCGCACTCATGGCAAGGTGGTCGCTGGGTTCCTGAAGTCATGCCCTATGCCGTGGCTTCTCAGGCAAAGGAAATCTACCTTTTGATGAATCAGGATGATATTAGGCCAAGATGGCGAAGTCTATTTCGTCCCGGCCAGACACGCGTCATCATTCGTACTGATCGGCTTCCTCTTAAAGGTACTCTTTTCTTGCCCAAAGGCGACGGCGACGGCATGCGACCCGTTGGCTTTCGTGTGAAGCAAGCTGACTCGGTCGGTGAACTGGAATTCCACAAGGCGCGAAAAGAATATTACGAACGTTTGCTCGCTCGCGGCATCCCCGGAGCCGCATGGTTCAGGCACCAAGCGAACTCCAGTGCAGCGAAGATGCGTAAACTGGACGCAAACGTCAGCAATGCGGCGAATCCCAACAGGCGTCCCAATCGTCCTTCCAGAAGAAGTCTGGAGGACCCCTTGGATCTCTTTTCCGGAGGCCGAGCCATAAGTGAAAACCTGCAGTTTGATCGCGAATTGCGCTTATCACCTGAAAGCAATGCCACAATCCCCGTCAGTAACATCAAGGGTATTACCATCGCGGAAATGGAATGGCAGGAACTTTTAGGGGACAAGAACCCCGTCCTCGATTCTCTCGCAAAGGTAATACCCGCAGACCAACACGCCATTTTCTTTCCTACCTTCGCCGACTTGCTAACTATCTTCGACGAAGCCGCTCTTCAGGGCACTCCACTGCTTCGCTTAGCCGAAGCTCGTTCCGAGAGTGCCCAAAGCAAGGAGAAGTATCGCGACCAGCTCTGCCTTCCCGTTACCGAACTGAGTCGTCTGATCGGGCCTAAGCTCATCGCCTCAGTGGCCATGACTGGAGGAGATCCCTTTCTTCGGACGGGAACCGATCTGACTATTCTCTACGAGGCTAAGCAGACCGAAGCATTGGTCGCGTCCCTCGCCTTACGACGCTTGCAGACTTCGCAGAAGCGAAAGGATGCCAAGGCCGTCACGGGAACCGTTTCGGGAATCGACTACGTAGGCCTGATTTCTACCGATCATTCCATAAAGTCCTATTCGGCCGTCCTAGGTGAAAACGTCGTAGTGGTCACCAACTCACTGGCTCAACTTCGCAGGTTGGCTGCCGCCGAATCGGGCAAGAAATCCAATCTGGCAAGCCTCGACGAATATTCCTTTTTCCGTTCCCGGTACTTGCGATCGGCCGACGTCAAGGAGCAAGCCTTCCTGATGGTCACCGATGCCGCGATTCGTCGCTGGTGTGGTCCCGCTTGGCGCATAGGCGCCTCTCGCCGCACTCGAGCCGCTGCCGCTCTCTCCGAGCTTCAGGCTCGGCACGAAGCTGGGGCAAAGCTGGAGGCAAAAGAATTCCCCGAACTTGGCAAGGTTTCGCTGGTTGCCGGAAAAGTACAGTCATCGAAATACGGCAACCTGGGATTCCTCACCCCCATCTCTGAAATGGGAATCAAAAAAATATCCGCTCCTGAAAAACGAGCCTACGAAGTCTTCCGCGACCGTTACCAGTCCAATTGGTCCGCCTTCTTCGACCCCATTGCCGCTCGCCTTGTGATCGATGAAGGCCACCTTTCGGCAGACATCTCGATTATGCCCCTAATCGCAAACAGCGACTATCGCCAAATTATCTCTACCACGGGCACCGTAAAGCTGGGCCCCAACGCCGGTGACCCGCACAAGGAATCCCTAGTCCACTGGGTCACTGCCCTCGATATGAAGTCGCGCACGATGCAACAAGCGGGAAATATGGCCGCTCTCTTTGCTCCCTCACTTGGACTGAATGCCTTTGGATGGGTCGGCCAATGGATGTCGGTCTACGCTGATGAGTCTCCCTTTTGGGATGAATTCGGTGAAGCCGTAGCCAAGGACGGCGAGGACGGAGCAGAGGAATTCATCAAAGGCAACGTCGGGCGTCTTCCCCTCGCTCTAAACGTCGAGGCCACCAACCCCTTCAAGCTCACTGCCTTTCTTGCGGCTCTTAGGGCTTGGATCGAGCAAACAGCTCCCGGCATGACTACCTGGACAAACCACGAGTACAAGGGGCAAGGATACGTAAAAATCGCCCCCGCCGGCGACATTCGCGAAGATCTTGAAGAAGAAGGCGTAGAGGAAATCGCCCTATACTACGCCCCTTCCTCGAAATTACTGACCGTAACCTTGAACGAAAAGCTCCTCAAGTGTTCCATGGATCGACGTCTCGACGTTCGCAAATTAAAACGGGAGAAGCAACCCCTGCCCGAGAACCCCAAGCCCTGGCTTGGCAACAGCACCTCCATCACAGTGGACAGCAAGTTGATTTCTTTCTTCGACGTTTTTTCCCGTGATGAAATGACGAAACAATTTCGTCGCCGGTCTTGGAACAACCTTCCCATTCTCAATGAGTGGAAGCTAAACCTCGGAAAGGACGACGCCCTCTCCTACCATATCAAGACCTGGCATGTGCTGCTCACCTGCCCCGGTGGCGGCGAGTACTTTTGGAACGAGAAATTCCAAACCTACGAGTCCACCGTTTTCGGCCATCCCGGGGAACCTAAGACTCCAAAGGATCCGGCTTCCTTGCTGAAAGGCTTCAAGCGACTCGACTTCGGTCTCACCTTCGAGCACGACGGTCTTCGAGCCAGAGGTACCGCCTGGAAACACCTTCGGAATTCCGGCGATTGAAGCCTGGACTGTACTCTAGGGCGTGCTCTGGTTGGGATATTGATTATTGGGACGCCGGGAATCAGTAAACTACTCGTGGGATGTTGATCTCCTCGTCAAAAATGGCCGGGCGATATTTAGGGTAAACGAGGTTTAGCCAACCCTTTGCTTCCCTGTCGGAAAAAAGGAAAGACTGTTGGCCGATTTCAGGCCCAACTGAATTGCCGCAAATTTATGAGTGTAATAGCGGCCCACCTTGTATGTGATTAACGGAGGGAACGAATTACAATGTTCTTGAACCGGACGACTTGACCATGGTTCTGGAAACCTATGCGGCCTTTGCGAGGGAGCTGCTTGAGTGCGTTCTTGAATTTGTTAGCGGAACCATCGGGGTTCTTTCCCGGAACGTCCCAATTCTCGAGATTAATGGAGAAGGACTTACCGCCGTTTATGTGGCAGGTGATCAAGGGGCCATTGCATAACAGGCGAAAAGCGTTCCATTCGCCCACGGGCTTGGAGAAGTCCTTGATGGGGGCGAGACCGTCGTAGAAGGATCCGTTTAGCTTGCGCGGCGGCAGTTTCTTTTTCGCTTTCTTTTGGAAGCCCTCGTTGTCCATGAGCTGTATCTCGAAACCTCCTTGCACGGGATTTAGCTTGTCCGTACGGTAAAATACGCCGGTATTGGCGCCGTGAGAGAGCTTGTAGGAAAGGGACAATTCAAAATCGGCGAATTCTCGCTTGGTCCATAGATAGCCCATGCCGCGAATACGTGTTTTGCCTCTAGCGTCCTTTTGCTCCTGCATCCGACAAACGACGGATCCATCCTTCTCGATTTCCCACGACCCTTTGGCGAACTCGAAGTGATCCAAGTTCTTACCGTCGAAGAGGACTTCTGCGAAAACTTGCTGAATGGCTCCGAAAATAAATAGAGTCGAGATTACGACGGAAGTTTTCATCTGTAGTATTTCTGGGCAAACGGGGATGCGAGTCAATCGCTTAGGTGGGATACATCGTTCTTTCGTATGCCTCTAGCTACCCTTGACCGCACGAATCCGAATCATATAGGATTAGGTTGCACATGAAAGGTCTCCTCATGATTTTTTGTCTGTCGGCGGCGCTGGCAGGTTGCCAAAAGCCCGACTTGGAGGACCCCGATGTGTTCGAGGACATCGCATCGGGCGCGATCGACTTCAGTACGCTGGAAGCAAAGAGGATAAAGGGGCTCTTGGTATTGTGCATCCCCAATACCGAAAAACCTTACTCGGGATGGGTGAAGGAAAATTACGACAATGGGCAACTGAACCACTTGGGATACCTGAACGACGGAGCGAGGGATGGTCTCTGGACTTCTTGGCACGAAAACGGGGAAAAGAAGCTTGAGATTCGCTACAAGAAAGACATTATTCACGGAAAAAATTTCTCTTGGCATCCGAATGGGCAAAAGAAATCGGCAGGGAACATTAGGGACGGAGAAATGGATGGTCCATGGGAAGAGTGGTACGAGAACGGATGGAAATCAAAAGTGCAGAACTGTGACTTCGGCAAACTCATCTCAGCTACAGTCTGGAAACCGGATGGCGAAAAGTGTCCGGTGAGCAACGTCGTGAACGGCAAGGGGGAACTGATCGACTACAACGAGGACGGCACGATTGATAAACGCTATACCGTTAAGAACGGTCTCGGTATAGAGGATTCCAATCGTACGGGCGAAACCTCCCCTTGAGCTCGACCACCGCCCCACCCCTTCAGGTTTGAGGGACTAGAAGCTGGTTTGGGCCACGTAGACCGCGCCTTTGGAAGTCCCCCCCAGCAAGGGATTGGCAAATTCGATGGTGTGAGCTTTGGTCTGTGCGAACACCTTGCCCAAATGCTCAGTGAAGGAGGCTTTGGGCTGACCGTCCGCCCAGAGAGCAAACACGCCGCCCGGGTTCAAGTGTCGAGCAAGCTCTCCCAGGCCCTCTTCACTGTAGAAACGCTCGTTCGTACGGTTCAATAGGTTTGTCGGGGTGTGATCGATGTCGAGCAAGATTGCATCATGTTTTTTTGACGGGGCGTTTGGATCAAAACTTGACTCGACATTCCTGGACAGAGCAAAAAAATCTGCATGTACTAGACTGCAACGCGAATCCTCGGTCAGCTCTTTACCCAAAGGGACCAAGCCCTGTTGGTGCCATTCGATAACCGGTTTCAGATAATCAACGACGACAAGAGATGAGACACGGGAATCTTCCAAGGCGGATACCACGGTGTAACCGAGACCAAGTCCGCCGACGACGACGTCGAGTTCGTCTTTTTCCAAGATGCCGAGCCCAAGCTTCGACAACTGGCGCTCCGCCTCATGAAAGAGGCTGGACATCAGAAAATCGTCGCCGAGTTTCACCTCGTATATGTCGAGATCACCGAATTGAGGCATACGACGACGACGCAAGAGCAGATCCCCCAGTGGAGTCTGCCGAAAGTCCAGTTCCTCGAAGCTCAAGCTCATACTTGCATCAAGAGATAGTCGAAGCTGTCAGGAAGTTCAATGGGAGATTGCGTCGATGTTCGTCCCGACATTCAATCATCCCTGATAGAGTGACAGGGCAACAGTTGAACGGAGACTCAAAGCCAGATGAACCGTTCGCATGCTTGCCATAAAGCTTCGGCCTACTTTACATTAATGGGCATGAAGCCCTGTCCATTGCTCTCGGTTACAATTATTTGCCTGCTTGGCGAAGGATGCGGAACCGGAGGAACGGGAAGACACTCGATCAGTGACCCGGTGAGCGAGCATCGAAATGCCGCCCATGAGGTGGAGAAACTTCGCGAATCCATGACCGACTTCAAACCCAGTCCCGCCTTCGAGGACATGAAAAAAAGGCAATTGAACAGGGCGTTAGAAGGCCTGAACGATGCTACGGACAGACGTTTTCTTCGCCTCGAGAAACTGGCAGAAACTCCGCCGGCAGAGCCTGCAGTGATGAGATGGAGCGTGATTCGGAACGACAAGACTTTGGCATTTGCCGCAAATCTCGGGCCAAAACCCGCAGATGGAATCTGGACGAGATGGGCGGTTCAAGGTGGCCGAAAACTTCTGCAACTTCAAATCGTAGACGGATTGAAGGACGGAACCGAATCGGCATTCCATCCAACAGGTGAAAAGAAATCGGAAACCCTTTACCAAAAGGGGAAGCGAAACGGCAGGTTTATGGCTTGGGGAACCAACGGAAAGAAAATACAGGAAGGCAGCTACCAGGACGACAAAAGGACCGGCCTATGGATTCATTACGATCCAAACGGAAAGGAAAGTCATCGGATTACCTATCGAAATGGTGTCGAGGGAAAGGAGTGAAGGATGCCCTTGCGTTGCATTATGCCGCGCCATTTTCAAGGAAGTGAGACTAAACCGAGGTTGACAAACCGACAATCGCATTGCCGAATTCTCTCTACCCTCTTCCATTCAAATAGCTAGGTTTACTACGAAAACCATACTCTCAGCACCATGAACGCCGAACGCCTAACCCATTTTCGCGAATGCCTGGAATCCCTCGCCGAAGAAATCAAGGCGTACTTGACCTCCAGCAAGGAATCCGCCGGCGTGGTCGAACTGGACTCCTCAATCGGACGCCTTTCGAGAATGGACGCCATGCAGAACCAGCAAATGGCTTTGGAACTGCGCCGGCGAAAGAAGAGTCAGTTGCTGCAAATCACCAATGCCCTCAAAAGGATCGATCAAGACTCCTACGGTCAGTGCGGACTATGCCAACGACCTATTTCCGAAGACCGCTTGGAAGCTTTTCCGGAAATATTGACCTGTGTGAATTGCGCCTAGAAGCAGGCAGGTAAATCAGCTTGCCGCAAAGATTGAGTTAAGCGGTGAGCCTTTGCCGCGGTTGTTCATGGAGAATTGGCGTTTGTCGAGACTGAGATACTTCTTATTGTAGTCCAACCCCATGGCGTAGGCCATGGTGACGAAGAAGTCGTCGGGCGACACCTTTTCCTTTTTCTCTTTCACCCCTTGGGCGTCCTCGGCAGTTTCCCCGTAGACTAAACCTGGTTTGACTCCACCACCCGCCAAAATCTGGCAATATCCTCCGGGGCCGTGGTCGCGCCCCTTGTTGCCACTGATGTGGTTTTGCCTACCGAACTCGGTGGTGAGGACAACGAGAGTCTCGTCGAGTAGCCCTGAATGTTGAAGGTCGGTAATGAGAGCGGCCAAGGCGCGGTCGAGCATAGGCCCCATCTTACTCATTTCGTCCATAATGTTGTTGTGATGATCCCAACCCGAGGTCGTCACCTCGACGAATCGGACGTCGTTTTCGATCAATCGCCGGGCGAGGAGCAAGCCTCGGCCTAGTTTGCTGTCGCCGTAGCGTTCGCGGGTCTGATCGCTTTCCTTGGAAAGATCGAAGGCGGAAAAGTCGGGACTCCGGAGCAGGGCCAAGGTGTTGTCCAGCACATCCATGTGGTCCCTCACGAAATTAGACTTGTTTAGGTGATGAAATTCCTCGTTCAACATTTTCAGAGCCTTGATGCGTCCCGATGCCCGATCCTCTGACACCTGAGCCAACTGTTTGCCTGCCGGCAATCCATTGGCGGCAACGGGAATCGTGGTTGCTGCGTGCTTTGCCCCAAAAAAACCACCGGAAGAGCCTATCCCTTGACTGCGTTCGTGGATTGCCACGGTTTTAGGAAGGTTCTCGTTGAGGGAGGGAAGCATCTTGGATATCCAAGCGCCGATGGGAGGGTGATTGGCAGTGCCTGGCCTGTAGTTGCGATGCGTGACATAAACGCCGGTGCCGTGGGAGGCAGTGCCCGTGGACATGGAGCGGATGAGGCAATATTTGTCATTATGCTGGGCCAGCATGGGAAAGTAATGGGCGTATCGGACTCCATCGATCTTCGTATCGATCACCTTGGTGTTCATCATGACGTCCCCCATTTGGGGCTTAGGGTCAAAGCTGTCGATTTGACTGAGACCACCGTCTACGAAGAGGTATATGATTTTCTTCGCCTTCGGATTTTTCAGAAATAGGGTTGCGACACTCGACCCTTGGGCATTTGCGCTCGGCAGCGATAAGCCCAATGAAGCAAGGCCGAGTCCTGTGCTCTGTCTTAAGAACGCTCTGCGTGTTTCCGAATTGTCGAGATTGGCTAGCATTTTCTTACAACAAGCTTCTGAATTCATTGGAATTGACTAGAACCCAGAGGATGTCCCGGTAAGCATTCTTTCCAGAATTGTCTGCCAACTCCTTCATGAAGCGCAACTCTTTTTCTGAAGGTAGGCGAGACAAGGTTCCCTTGAACAATGTCCTGATTTTATCGTCACCCACCCGTTCTCCGACGGTAAAGAGAATTCCACTATCCTCCACGAAAAGGTTTTTCTCGGCCCAGTTGAGCATCAGCAAAGCTTGTGTGGATGATGCTTCCCTAACGCTTCCGAACAACTCCTTTCTTGTGGACTGTCCGAAATGGGCGAGGAAATGGTCGATGCGGGCCGGGACTCGAAGTTCGCTTGCTCGTAGAAATTTGTATTCGATACCGTTTAGGTTGAGGTTTTCTACCTTTTTCTCAACCTCGGCGGATGGGATCGCCCCTTTGGTTCCTCCATGTCCAAGTCTCTTGTTTTCGTATTCGAGTGCGCTGACCCCGGCCTTTTTGGCCTCTCGACCTACGTTCAAGATGTACTCGGTTAATTCCTCTTCGTTGAAATTCAAGTACCCTTTCTCGTAATAAGCCTTATAGGGATGAAGGCGAGATGGATGGTCGGGTAAAGGTTCTCCGTCGAACTGGCCCACCAAATCGTTGCGAAGCACCATCAAGTTGTCCCACATTTGCTCGGCTGAAACCCGGCGAGAAATGGGTCCGGTAAATCCCATGTCCATGGAAAAGGTTATACTTCCCCTACTGGACTCACGAGAGAACAGGGTGGTATTGTAAAGGATGCGATAGACCTCCTTGAGGCGAAACTGCTTTTGGTGTACGATTTCAATCAGTGCCTCCATCAAGATCGGATCGGAGGGAGCAGTCTTACCCTCACGGATTTTCTCGGCGGGCTCGAACAAGCCCATGCCCATGGTTTTTTTCCACAATCGATTTGCCAGAACCAAGGTGAATCGAGGGTTGTTCTTGTCCGTGAACCACCCGGCGAAAGCTTCTCTAGAGTCGTTTTTCGACCAACTCTCCTTGGGCACCTGTGAATTTCGTCCCTTTTTTTTGCCTTCCGAAGAAAAGGGCGCCGGAAAGTGTAAATCCGGTTGCTTACCGTAGAGCACTTTTGCTTTAACCAGTTGCCCGGGTTCGCCTTCTGCCTCCAAGGATTCAAAATCCTTTGGCAAGCGGTCGACACCTGCTTTGGTCGTAGTCTCGGCTTGGGCCCACTTGGAAAACCAGAACGCAAAACGATTCAGCAGGGCGGCAGTTCGGTCGTCCAAATTCTTTTCCTGGCTGATCCGTTTGCGAATCTTTCCCATGTCGATCTTGTTTATGGGAAGCTTTTCGGGAAGGTTCTCCATCGAATGTCCCTCATTCCTTAGGAATGCGGTCATTTCGTAGTACTGCTTCTGATTGTAACTATCGAAGGGGTGATCATGGCATTGGGCGCAAGTGATGTGGGCTCCATGGAAAAAGAGCATGGTGTCGGCAAACCAATTGGCGAAATTTCCGTTCTGCCGGAACTCCCTCGCCACACCATCACCTTGGAAGACGTTACCGGTTTCGGTCAACATTTTGAAAACCAATTCATCAAAGGGCAAATCGTCGTTCAACTGTTTTTTCAACCAAGCCCAAAAATAGAATAGCTTCATGTTGCTGTTATCGGGCTCGTTCTTCATTTCGCTCCAAAAGTTAAACTCGTTCATCCCGTACTCCCGAGACTGCAGGAGCCTGTCAATCAACTCTCGCTTCTTTTCCTCAGCTCCTCTGTCTGCGAAAGCACTTTTTCCGGATGGGCCCAGTCCCATGTAATCCTCGAATTCCCGTACTGTCGGATTGCGGCCAATGATCTGAAGGTAAAGACGACGCAGCAACACTTCTTGAGATGCAATCGGGTTGGGTTTTACGCCAAGAGTCCTCAGTCGCTTCTCTATCAACCTGTCAATCCGCTCCACTTGCTTCAGATCCAGCGGTGAACTAAAGGTATCGATCCCGGATAGGCTCAAGTGGCAAAAAGCGGATCCAATGAGCGTTGCGAAAGTAAAAAACTTATGAATGGCTCTCGGAATAAGCGTAATTACGCCATACTTTTTCGAAGGTCTAGAAGCGCATTTCCCTAGCATCTTGTTTACTTCGTGTATGAACATCTTATTATGTTATCTAAATTTTGAATGTCCAGTCAATGCTATCGCATGCCTTTAACCGCCAGGAAAGAGAGAAGCAGTTTCCGAAAGCATGAGTGGAACAGACTGCTTCAGCATTTTGCATTCTGCCCAGGTTTTAGTCGAAGCTCGATGCGGATGACTGAAGCGCAACAGAGTTTTGTTTCGTAGTGATGAACACTTGATTTTGTTGAAACAGTTAGAGTAGTTTTAGCTATAAAAAGTTGAAGTAAAAAATAACGGCTTCGACGATTCTTACTTATTAGCCAAGTCGAGCTAAACAACCTAAGGTGAGTACAATTTACATAGGCTTTCGTAGATAGAAAAAACCAATGAATTGATGTGAAATTACACAAAAAAAGTTCTTGTAACAAAAGATAAATGTTTTCATGTTCTTTTTCCCTCCTCTTTTTTTTACTCCCTTTCTCTGATATTCTCCTCGAAGTATCCTTTCATTGCGAATCCTCCGCCTCGCTTCGTCTTTAGTATAATCTTTGCCGAAATTAGTTATCTCGATGCGGTTCTGATTTCAACTTACCACTTCCACAAATCATAAATACTAAATATAATATATGAATAAAAACATACTTATCTTATTGAGTTCTGGAGCATTGGCTTGTTCCATGATTCCTGCGCTTGGACAACGGGAGGACCCCGCAGCAGCTCGTGACGCTCGTCCAGCAGCCCGTGACGCTCGAGCCGAACCATCAGCCCGTGACGCCCGTCCCCCGGCTCGTGACGCTCGTGCTGAACCCCCGGCCCGTGAGGCTCGCCCCCCGGCCCGCGACGCTCGCCCACCGGCTCGTGACGCACGTCCACCGGCTCGCGACACACGTCCACCGGCTCGCGACGCACGTCCACCGGCTCGCGACACCCGTCCCCCGGCTCGCGACACCCGTCCCCCGGCTCGCGACACCCGTCC
>PCBO01000065.1 GCA_002730975.1 Opitutia bacterium | reverse complement strand
TACCGGGAAGTTTTTTAAGGTACCCCTATTAATCTATTTTTAGAAAAAGGCCCTTAAGAACCTGCAAATCGGTCGATAGTGCACCTGATTTATTTATTCTATTTTTTGTTTAATTCTCACGGTTTTAAATAAAGTAAACAATTCAAATTCAAAAAAGATCCCGGGGTGTACCGGGGGTGGGGGCTGCCCGCGGTGCGCGCACTATTTAGGCTTTCTTCACCCTCTTCGTTTGCCTCTGTTCCGTCCCATTGACGCCTGCAGTGTCATCTTTTACCTTCACGTCCTCAACGCGCTTGCTCGTGAGCGCCACGAAAGCAGACGACCCAGCCGCTCGTGGCGATTTTCCGCCACCCGTCACAAAGCAGCCACCGGCAGGAGACCCTGCCGAAAGACGGGATAGGCGGCTGCTACAGTGCGCGCCGTTCTCCACCACCTTCTTGGCGTAGGTCACGAAGTGGCGAAGGCACCTGTACCCGCTCTCATGGGACGCCGTCCTCTCGCTGACGTGCTGCTTCATTTGCTCCCATGTCCCGTGCTGAAAGCTCTGACAACCGTTGCCCTCCTTTCCGCCACTGACTGGTTCGAAGATGTCGTCAAAGTGCATCGCCCCTTTGTGGAGCTGGTCAATGGTGAAGAGCTGCCTTCCCAAGCAGGTGGCTGCACTAACAAGCGTTGACAAGCAAAATGCACAGGGAAGCTTTGTGCAGCTCTCCTTGACGTGGCTGACCCACTCTCCGACGCGAACCGACTCGCCGCAGTACTTGCAACGCACCATCGCCATCCTGCACGCCTTTAGTTCGATGTAGGGCTCGATTTCGCCAATGCCTTTGAGGACGTACGGTCCGGCCAACATGCACTGCGACTCGTGGGCGTAGCTAGTTGCGCGAACGTGCTCCATGGCACTCTCCAGTCCGTTCAAATCCTTGTTGCATAGCGGACAGTAGTACATGCCATCTTCACAATGTGCCAACTTTTTGAAGAGCTGCACCTCAGGCTCGGACATGGGACACATTGGCATGCCCTTGGTCTTCACAGCGGCACACCATTTGCAAAGGAGCACAGGAGCGGACCCCTCTTTTCTTTCATTGAGTTGATAATAAACCGTTTCGTCACCTCCTCCGAAAATGTGATCGTTGCAGTAGATGCACGTGTTCACGCCAGCTTCAAAGGGCAATCGATGCCGCGGAGGGTCCAACAAGTCCGAAAGGTAGATGCTCATTTCCGTTCGTTCCTGATGCGTTGTCCGAAGCAACTTAGATTAATACAAACCCCCCGTTTATTATTATTGTGCCCCCGGCCGTTGCATTAAGTCACAAACGGCGCGACAATACAACGGCCGGTTTTGGCCGTTGGCGGCAAATTAAATTGATATAAAGGGAGGATGGACAACGACCCTCCCCAGCAAAGGTGCCGTCTAGCGTTTTTCCTCATTGCGGCTTTCCTCTCTCTAGACGTTGCTACCTTTGTTCAAACATTTCCCATCTCCCTCGCTCTTTCTCTTTCTGCATCAAAGGAGCGAATGTCACCATCAAACGATTACATCACCCCCGAGAAGGAGACTCCCCAAAGGAGGAGCAAGCGTGCCATTTTCAAGAACTCCCGATATCGAGACATAACGGCGACCATCCCAAAGTGGATTGACAGAGAGGAAAGGTCCCCCAAGAAGAGAAGACGCAAATGGAGAGGAGGAGGAGGACGAAAAGAGAAAAAGAAGAGCGTAAAGGAAACGAATGATGTGTTTGATGGACTCGAAAGCGTGAGCTTCACTTATTCCGAATTGGAAGCGTTTAAGGACGAGAGCTATGGTGGTGGTGATGGTGAAGAAGGAGAAAGGGAAGAGTACGAAGATCACATCCAAAGATTTGATGATGCGTGGAGAGAATATGAAGAAGAGATTGATTTGGTGTGCAGAGAAGAAGAACTAGAAGAGGAAGAAGAAGAAATAGAAGAAGAAGAAGAACAACAACAACAACAACCACCACCACCATCCTATCTGCATCATCACCGACATCGGATTTACTTCTTCAAAGTGCCGCAAAGGAGAATGCAAGAGCACAGGGCCATTGCCGGCATTTAGCTTGCTAATACGGACCCCCCCTTGCGCTCGCACGCTGCGCGCTGGGCCTGGCCGCATGGCCGTTTACGCCGCCCGTGCGCCGCCTGAACACCTTGTGGGCGATGTAGCTGCAGACGTTGGCTCCGATACTGAAAGGGTTCGGGATGGACACTTGCGTCGTGCAGTTCCTGTAATTTGGTGGCGGTGGCAAGTGCTGATGACCACCAGCAACACTTGGGATGAAGGGGATGAGCTGCATGTCGAGGTGGCCAACGCAGCTCTTGACGTGATGCTGCAGCAGCACGTCGACGAGGGCATCGCCTTGGTCGTTGAGCGTGCTCACCTGGGAGACGTAGAGGTGCATGGTGCAGGAGTTCTCTTGGAAGAGCAGGTTGAACACCAGCGTGTGCAGCATGTCGAGCCTTCCCTCGGCGACCAGCACGGCCCGGAGTCGCGTAGTGGCGCTGCCAAGGTCAAAGTGCTCGATGCCCGAGACAATGAGCTGGCGCTTGCCCATCCTTGACACGCCCAGCTTGAGTCCCATGGGCCGGCGCTCCTTGTTCGTGTCGGTGATCAGCGCCGCGACGAGCTGGTCCTCGATTGCCACTGCATTCTCTGCTTCGTACATGCTGCTCAGCGGCGCGTAGGCCGACGGCAGCTGCATGTCGAGCAGCGAGGCGTGGTGGCACACCGTGTCGTACCGCATCCAGCGCTCGGGGTTTTGCTCCCCTCCGCCCTCCACCACGCACATCAGCATCATGCCCATCTCTCGCGTCTTGGTGTTCACCACGGTGCACGATGCAAACTCGCGGAAGATGGCAGAGCTCAAGCACACGCGGCGGACGTTGCGGAACTTGAGCTGAAGACATTTCTTCTCGTCTCCTCCGCCGCCGCCGGAAACAAGAATCTCGTCCATGCGCGCCGTGATCTCGGAGTGCGCCGAGGAGCTCCAGTGGGTCAGGATGCCATTGGAGACATCAGGCGGCTCTTCGCACGGAACCAGCACCCTTGGGATGATGATGTCCGAAATGCACCCGGGCTCTTGGCTTGGCTTCGTCGGCGCTGCTGTTCTTGTTGTTGGAGACGTCGTCGAGACGGCCTGGTTCTGCTTTGTTTCCATTCGCTCCAGCTCCAGCTACGTGACTGGCCCTCTGCTTTTTGCCTACACGTCTGGTATATATGCACGTCAGGGGCGCTGGCAACGATGGAAAAGGAGATGCGCCTGATCTCCATAAAGGAGCTACCTGGGCCCGGCCAGACCGCGGCCGAGCAGCTTCCGTCCGGTCTCCACTACGCCGTGGTCACGGAGCGAGGAGGACGTCGCTGCGTCCATCGTGCCGTTTCTGCTTCCTCTGCAATAGAAACGGGTTCTCCAGCAACGACGATGCATCAACAAGAGGTCTCGCTGCCAATCGACGAGATCGCCGCGGAAGGCACGCAGATCATGCTCTGTGTCATCAACGAGAAGACGGGAGGCCTTTCGTCGATGGTGCGCCTTGATCCCGACCACCTGCTGATGCACCCGGGCGCCGTTGAGCGCGACGTGTGCATGTACACCTGCGACTACGTCAACGAGATCGAGACCATGGTGCGACCCAACGACCACGCCACGCGCGCGGCACAGCGCCTGGTGGACCTGCGCGTCACGACCAAGAGCGAAGCGACGACCGCCACCACCACTACTGCAGTCACAGCTGCCAAGGATCTCTACGGCAAGGTCAAGGCCCGTGTCTACAGCTACAACGCCGCGTGTGAAGCCGAAACGAAATGCCTGCTCAAGCTGCACAAAGCAATGAGCGAGAAGCTGAAGCGGCATCGCGGAGGCCAACCGTTGGTCGAGCTGGTCGACATGCGCGGTCCAGTGATGCAGAAGGCGACGCTGGTGAACGAAGGCACGGTGATCAGAGTGTCTGACGACAACGACTCGGCGCCAGCACCGCTTGACTACTTCGTTCCGCGCTCGCTGTACTTCAGCTACGTGTACAACGCTCCTTCGGCGCTTTCCACCGAGTTCGACACGATGGAGCGCTTCCACGACGGCGGTCCGTTGCTGCGCGCGCTGGACAACGTGTCGATGACCCGCAACGCCGACGAGCTGCTCTTGACCCTAGACGCAGAGGTGCCGAATGCTTTCGACCGCGCCGAGATCAAGGAGTGGAACGCAAGGACCATCGACGTGGCGACGACTGCGGCGGTCTCCACCACCGGTGCCGAGGGACGTGCTGCCGCGGCTGCGATGGTGCGCGGCCGTTCGCTGATGCGAGACATCAAGGACGTGGTGATTGATGGCAAAGGCGACGCGGTGGCACATGCCGCGGTGCAGGAGTTCTTTGACTCTTTCCAACCGCTGTCGCATGGTGACTACGATGCCCTGTCGCTTGAAGACCCTTACTGCAACGACAAGTGCTTCCTTCCTCGCTCTCGCGACTCGGAGAGCCTCCTCCCCCTCAAGCCACTGATGGAGGTGGACCGCGAGACGTACTACAACCTCGACTGCGAAACCGAGGCGGGCCGTTGCGCCGCGAGGGAGTGCATGCTGCACCAAGCGGTACGCGGGTGCCTCCACTGCCGAGCAGGAGAGGGAGAAAGGGGAAGCGAGTCATCATCGTCATGTTTTGTCAACACGGTGCTGTCCCTTGCGACGCTGGCCACCTTTCCCGTGCAGGGCTTGGTGCAGTGCAGCACCCGGTCCGGTGGCCACGTGGTGCACGGCCGTTTCGCGCCGCAGGAGTCGTGGGCGGCTTCATCTTCTTCTTCTCCTTCTTCTTCCACCACCATGAAAGGTGCTTACCACGAAGGCCTTGCCGTGCGCTCCGAGTGCCGTGAATTGCTGCAGAGCATCATCGACGACAACCATCACTCTTCTTTTTCCCCTTCATCGTCGAAGCGCTCGGCGGACGACATCCTTTCCACGGTGCAAGCGCTGTACCGCCACAAGGCGGCGCGGGTGCAGGACTGCACCGTGTCCGAGAAGACGAGCAACGGCTTTGCGTTCTACGACAAACTCCGTGGCATCTACTTCTGCCGCGCCGACGGAACCCTGCAGCGCACCGTGCCGACGCAGCGTGCGTTGCGCTGCGGACGCGCAAGCTTTCAATCCACCCTCGACGCCATGGTCGAGGACCCTGCGCGGTGCGTCGTGGACTGTGATTCGGAAGAGGTAAGGGACCTCGTCCAGTGCAACGTCAAGGCCTTTCGTGACCGCGTAGGGGCCATGCGCGGGTGCAGAAAAAGGGAGGTGGGATAGGCACGCTGGGCTATGTAAAATGTAAAGCTGGCTTTGCCGTTAGGGGTGGCAACCGGCAGGCAGGGCGGCCGGCCGCTTCCTTCATTTTGTGTGTGTGTGTATTTAAAGAAATGTTAGTGCGTGCAGTGCAGAGTGTGTGTACGTGTTCTTGTGCGATGATTAAAAATATTATTGGCAAGCATTAAGGCATGCCCGTTCCTTTGAAGTGGTGGTCGTGTTTGTGTGTGTGTATGTGTGGTTGTTTGGAGTTTCTCTGCTTTTGCTCAATTTGGAGCTCTGGTTGGTTGATGTCGGACGCGCATTGAGCACCTTGGATCTCATGTGCGCCTACTTCAAATATCCCAGCTTGAGCCCTTCAGACTCTTCGACGACATGGGGTCAACGCTTCCAGATTTTTCATTGTACGCCAAGTTTGTATAGACCATATGAGTGACACCATTCATATCCGCTACGGCAAT
The DNA here is from genome assembly GCA_002730975.1 of Opitutia bacterium. Lineage (GTDB taxonomy): Bacteria > Verrucomicrobiota > Verrucomicrobiia > Opitutales > Seribacteraceae. Next base: position 12,411 of record PCBO01000065.1, on the reverse strand, counting down.
GTCAGACAGATCAATTCCGTTCTTCATCCATGCAGGTCGGTAATCATGCTCTGTATCTTCCTTATTTTTCTTAAATACATCCCTCACCACCATGTGGTAAGTGATTGTGAGAGCAAGCAAAAACAAGCTGCTGAAGCAGGTGATAAACGCAACTTGCTTCATGTTTTCGTCTGCAACGTTCCACTTGCCAATACCCGCAGCCGTGGCCATGTGGATGGCCATGTTGCAAAAACCTCCAGAGAATTGCGCCAAGCAGAAGCTTGCGATGGAGGTAGCAATTCCAAAGGTGACGGACCTGCTTGAGGGCGGCTTGTCATAAGCGGCCTTCCAGAGAAGCAGAATCCCGATCAACTCAGCGAAGGTGGCAAGAATTGGGTAGCTCCCAACGCCGTTGTGAAGGTCATGTTTCTTGTGATAGCTTCCGTGTGCTACTATCAAAGAACCATATGTCTGATCCTTATCTTGCACGTAGGGATCCGCTGGAATTGCGTTGTCGGTGAGGCCACGAATGAGGGCGATCGTGGCAAAAGCGCCAGCAAAGTCAGCGACCACCTCAAGCACAGCAAGGAGAAAGTAAACAGCACGCCTCTTTTTCGTACCCTTTTCATCTTTTTGAACGTCTTTATCTGGTTTTTCGAGCGCTTCGAAGTACATTGGACGAAAGAATAAGTTCAACACCGGATTGAACAAACGCGCTGGATGCATTTGAAGGCACCAGTAAACGGCAAGGCCATACATGATTGGACCCATTGTTGGCCAACGTGCAGCACTCAAGGTAATGACAAAGGTCAGAAGAGAGACGCCGCAGAACTCGTTCATAAGTCCCATTGCAAAATTCCAAGGTTGTATTGTATAACCCATCTTCGAAGCTTAAGCAAATCTTGACCACGTCAGCCTCTCCCTGTCTCCTCCTGCTTGCCTCACGACCACCCATAGCAGATACATATACACGCTTTCACCTCTTCCTCTGCTCCTCCTCTTCTTCCTTCCTCTTTCTCTCCTCCTCCTCCTTGACGGCCTTCCTCGCCCTCAGCGCCACGTACCCGTCGACGCTCACCGCGAAGCGCGTCTTGTGCACCAGCGGCATTGCCTCTTCTCCGTGGCACAAGGCCTCCTTGGCCAACTCGTCGGTGCGGTGCCTGAAGCTGTTGCTGGCTTCCAGGTACTGCCAATCCCCTGGATTGGCCACCACCTCGGTCCATAGCTTGCGCTCCGCGCGCTTGATCCACTCCCTACACCGCTTGAATTGCGACGCCGAGGCGACCATGCGCCGCACCTCCCCGTCTTTCCAAGGAACCCTCAGCACCACGCGGTGCGCCACGCCGCTTTGGTCCTTCAACTTTCTTGAAGGCGGCCTGCGTTCCCGCTTTGCCAAGGCAGCCTCTTTTCTGACAATGTCCCCCAACAAGTTCCATATAGGAGGGTACATACCTCCATTGCCGTCGGGAGTACGGTCCGCCGCCTCTAGCACGAGCTGGTCGATAAGGCCACCCCAACGCCCATTACCCTCGCAATCAATGGTGTCATTGAGCGCCTTCTTTGCCGCCCCACCCAGTTCGCTCTTTGCCGCAGCTAATGCGCCTTTTCCCACCTCGTCTTTCGACTCCTTCGTCGAAAACGTGCACTCGAACTCATTCTTCTCACTCCTGAGCTCGGTCCATTTCAGCCTCACCGTCACAAGGGTGCACGGGCCCTTGTTGTTATTTGTGCGCCTGGCCATCTTTTTTCAGACTGCACCGTTGAGACGGGCACACCCCTTTTTATTAGAGTACATCTTGTTGCCGTTGGATTTTTTGTTTCAACGGTGCCTTTTTTGCCGTTTCTGACCGTTGAACGTTGGCCTGTCAACCGAATTTTACGGACGACGGCAGCATAAAACAGAGGATCAACCGATCGTCTACAAAAACTTGTCAAGCAAAAAAGCCTTTATGACTTTCGACGATAAGATTTCATCGGAAGCAGCTGCGTCTCTGGCATACGTGCCTCCCGCGTTCAATTCGAGTGGTGATGGGAAAGAAAAGAGAGTGAGGTTGGAGATAAAAGAAGTGGGAGTTGCCACAGGCGTCGTGACATCCGAGAAGTATAAGACCAGCGAAGGTACCAAAGACCCCAAGCATCAGAACAAGGAGCCGGATTCAATGACAATGACCGAAAACGAAGGAAAAGAGGCTTCAGACGAAGAAAGGGGCAACGTGGAGGAAGATGCGGAGAAGACGAATGATAATAATGGGGCGGAGGCTGAAGAGGACGACGACGACGATGATGATGATGATGATGATGATGATGACGACGACGACGAGGACGATGCAAAAGAAGGCGAGGCTGAGATCTTGGAGAATGGCGATGAGGATGATGATGATGAAGAAGAGGAGGAGGATGAAGAGGAGGATGAGGATGAAGAAGAGGAAGACGGAGAAGAAGAAGACGAGGAAGAGCTGGAGGAGAGCGAGGAAGAAGAAGGAGAAGAAGAAGGGGATGAAGAGTCTTACTGTGACTCTGAGGATGAATTGGACGCAGCCGACTACGAGAAGGTGGCAATGGAAGCGGATGCAACAAGGAAGAAGCTCGAGAAGGAAAAGGCCCAACCCCAAGGAAAGGAGGTGGAAAATACTACGGCTGAAGATGCGAAGGAAGGGGAGGACAAGGTCACAACAAAGAAGAATGACGAGGGGGATGAAATGGAGAAGGAGAAAGAAGAAGAAGAAGAAGAAGAAGAAGAAGAAGACGAGGAGCTGCTTTGTGGCGTAGCCAAAGGTTCTTTGCCAAAGGAGGAGCCGAAGGGAAGAGAGACGAACTTAAAAAAAGACGGGTCTTGGCTGACTCTACTCAAGGATGATAATAGGGAAAGGAGGGAAATCAAGCGAATTGAGGACGAGGAGGAGAAAGCGACCCATGCCCTGGGAGCACCAGAGTCCCCGCTGCAACACATTCACGTGAAAAAGATGCTTCTGCAGCACCCGGTGAAGCAGTCGGTGGTGAACGGAGGAGGAGGGGACAGGCAGCACTGCCCGAAAGCACACGAAGCCTCGATCATCCATGCCGTGCTGCATCCCATGCTGCCTCCACCAACGAAGGAGGAGGCAAAGGAGCTTTACATGGGACAGGAGGAGATCAAATGGAAGCAGTGCGAAGACGTTGGCATGCTGCTTCCCGTGCAGACGAAGCCATACCCTGCTGATGGAGGCCACTTGTTCATCCAGACCAAGGACACCGCCAAAGTGGAGAGCGGCGCCATCATTTACCCTTCGCTCAGGAGGAAGGACCTCGCCGATCTCCACGAAAACAAGTGTCACTGCAACGACGATGGCACAGGGACGTTGGAGACGGGATTTGGCATTTCAGGCGCCATCAAGGTGACGACTCTTGAGAAGTACGTGGCATCCGAGAAGTCCTCTATGCAAATCAAGGCAGGAGAGGAGAAGAAGCTGGTCACCACTGCCTGCAGCAAGGTTGGCGAGCCCGTGTGCGTCCTCACCGAAAAGGGAATCGTCGGAGACGGGAGAGCCATCGTGCTTGTTCAAGCGGAGAAGTGCACAAAGGTGGAGCCCACGCTTTGGGGCTTTGAAGATCACGCGTCGCAGAGAGCCGCCAACGGTAGTGGTTACCTGAAAGAACTCAAGGGAAAGGCAAAGCTGAGTTTGAAGAAACCGGAGCGCGGCGCGTACTTGGAAAAGGAGATGGGGAGCGTGGTGCTGCCTCTGAGCGCCTTTGCAAAGTACAACAACGCCACTTGCGATCGCCCCGTTGACGGCAGGCATTTCGGCACGGTGGCCCGCAACATCAACAAGCGCACCGGTGCCGAGCACACCATCGGCAACATTCGCGTCAACCTCCAGGACTTTGTCGACACCATGAAGGCCAACGCTTCGACGCGGGATTACTTCGGCGACGTCCTCGACGTCGACACCTCCGCGCTGCCAGAGGATCTCTACATTCCCGTTGTGCTCACAAAGCATTGCTCCTCCGCCGTGAACTGGTTCTACCCGGTGCGGTGCCTGGGACCGGTGCCCTTGAACAACCTTACTGAGGTGTGCGTCGTGGTGAAGCCGAAGCCCAAGAAGAAGAAGAAGGACGGTGAGGCAGAGAAGAGCGGCAAGCCACCGGTGCTTACGACCAAGATGGCGAGCATCCCGCTTTGGCCTCCTGCTTTGCACAAGGCCGTCATGAACGCCGTTCCGGAGAACGCCTTCCGCGTCATGACGGACCGCGTGGTGACTCACTTCGAGTGTCTCAAGAAGAGATACCCTTCCAGTGGCGTGTTCAATCCAACCAAGTTTGCTCAGCGCTTCAACAAAGGGATGATCAAGAGCCTCTTCTGCCACAGACTGGGCCTCTACGGAGACATTGATGACGCCGTGGACTACATCCCTGGCGACCAAGACCTCACCTTGGAGCAGATCAGGTGCGGCGCCAAAGTGGTGGATAACCGCGAGCACCTCAAGGTGCTTGAAGCGCTGCGCCTCTGGCACGTCAACAACGAAGTCCCGAAGCTAAACAAGCTCGCGCCCAGTGCTACTGCCTGCAAGGCGAAGGGGGCGGCGGCAGAGGAGGAGGCAAAAGAGAAGAAGACAAAGAAGCGCAAAGAAGGAGGAGGCGAAGAAGACCGCTCGGGTGGTGGTGGTGGTGGCGGCGGCGGAGGGTCATCGACATTAACCCCTCCTGCGAAGAAGCAGAAGACGACGACGACGACGACGAAGAAGAAGAAGAAGAAGAATGAGGGTGAAGCAACAGTGGCGGCGGTTGATGGTGATGATGAGGAGGAGGAGAATCACAAGCCTCAGCAGAAGAAGCTGAAGAGTGCAGAGGAGCCCGAGTCCGTCGACGTTGTCGCTGTCCCAGAAGCGGAGAAGAAAGACGATGAAGAAGACGAAGGCACCGACGACGACGCCACCGCCGACACAAGGGAGACCGTGATCACTGCTCTCTGGGCTTGCCAAGGCAGGCTTGCTGAGATCGCCCGCTCGATGTCGCTTTTGGCCGATGCCTTGCAAGGCGCCACGAACATGATTGAGGGCAGACCCGATTTCCAGCTTAAGAATAATAAGAATAACAAACGCAAGCGCTAAAAAAACCGACGAAGAGGGGTGATAAGGATATAGAGAGAGAGAGAGAGAGAGAGAGCTCGCTTAGCTTACTTAATAACTTGATCGCTCCAGCGGTGGTGCGTTGCCTTGGCGTCCCTGTAGCAGCTGCTGCTGCCACTGCCACCGCCGCCGCCGCCGCTAACATGATGCAAGAGGGACCTGTCAGAGACAAGAGCGACGACGAGGCCGAGAAGGAGGAAAGGCCACTCTACTTTGCAAAGATCGTTGTGGTTGGCGACTGTGGCGTTGGCAAAACGAGTTTGATGAGGGCGTTCTTTGACGCCGACTTTAGCCAAAGCTACATGGCCACTGTTGGCGTCGACTTCCGCATTGCCACCATACCAATGGACGACATCGACGTCAAGGTGCACGTGTGGGACACGGCGGGACAGGAAAGGTACCGATCCTTGACGGCGGCGTACTTTCGCGGTGCAACGGGAATCGCGATCTGCTACGACGCGTCGCTCGCTAGCTACGGCAGCGGCGAAGAACACCATGAGAAGCAGCAACAACAACAACTGTTTGCGACTAGGAAGAGCAAAGTGTTTCGGGGTGTCGAAAGGTGGAAAGAGCTCGTGGATCACTCTGTTGACGAGAAGGCCGAGGTGTTGCTCGTAGGCACGAAGCTGGACATGTGCTTCGCGTACGAAGGGCTCGAAGAGGATGCAATCGGAGAGTCGTTTTCTGAAGAGCTTGGCATTCCTCACGTGCTCACCTCGTCCCGTGACAACATCAACGTGAAGGCACCGTTCTTGCACATCATCAGGTCCCTCAGAGAGAAGGGACTCTTGAGGCCATCCAACAAGAGCGGCGAGCGGGCGGCGGCGGCGGCCGCAGCGGCAGGCCAAGGGCTCGCGTGTCCCGATGGCCACGTGACATTAGACATGTCTCCGCCGCCGCCGGGTGGCGGCAACGGCCAAGCACCACTACTAGGGGGAGAGGGGCAGGCAAAACGGCCGGGCCTTAGCTGCGCGTGCAAGGCCTGCTAATGATCAATGGCTGATTACATTGAATCACGCACGCAACACCCAGTTCCAGTTTCTTGGCAAGAAGGTGAAGATCAGCACCAAAATGTCCTGGTTAAAACCGGCGAAAACAGTCTGATTGCGCTTGAGAGCTTTCCTCAAATAAACCACACCGAAGCGAAACGCAGGAGGAAAGAGGTAATGGTTCGCTGGACTCCAGCTCATAGAGCATTTCAATGTCTGTAGAATACCGTCCGACGGTTGCTTACCGCACAATCGCATGCAGAATACTTCGCACTCCGCTAATGATACCACGGTGCTGTTCTTCTCACAACCTGGAAATTTGATTTCCTCCGTGGGATCTGCGCCTTTGTGCAAGAGCTCCGTCAGCTCGTCGACATGTCCCTCAACCGCCGCTATCGCAGTAGGGGTCATGGACGGCCACAGCAAAAGTAGCCAGTGCATGTCCGGGGAGAGCTGGATGTTTTGATTTTCAAAAGCCTTCAACGGATAAACCGGATCGGCTCGATGTTTCAACAACATTTTAACCCTCGGAAAATGATCGTTAAACGCAGCTTGCATCAAGCAAGTAAGTCCGCCTTCATCCGCAGTGGTATTCCCGTCCATGCAAGCGTCTGGGTGCGCGCCTGCCTCGAGGAGTAACTTGACAATTCCCAGGTTGACGTTTGGATCTGGCTGATCATCTCTTCGAATCACGTAATTCAGCGGAAGATGACCATACTTATTCCTTTGGTTTGGGTCCGCGTTGTGCTTCAGAAGAAGCTCGACCATGCTTACCTGAGGCTCAGAGTAGCGTGAATTCCACAATGCCCACAATAGGCATGAATTAGGACCCAGGCAGCCGTTTGGATCCGCACCGTTTTCCAACAAGCAAGTAGCCAATGTCAGATGCCCATTCTTCATCGCAAGTGACAATGCCGTAGCTGGACCGCCGGCAGCAAGGTGAACTTCCTCATTCACGTCGACGCCGTTTTCTATACACCAACGTGCCTCTGGTTCCTCCCCTGCTCTGACTGCAAGCCAGAGATCTTCCAGTGTTGGACGACGCATATACGGCATATACGGCATCGGCATCGTCGTCCGACCGATAGTCACCTAAGCAACGCGTTCCCCTTTATACTGTTTCTAAGCCGTTGAGTTCCGCAACATCAACGTTGAACCCAACGGCCCGAAAATGTGCTCATAAAAGGCGACGGTTCAAGTTGTCCACACAATTGAGACATGTCTTCTTCTTCTTCTCCTGCTGCTTCTTCCCCGCCCTCTTTGCCTTTGCACGCTCTCACTCTGTCCAATGAGCCAGAGAAGAAGAAGAAGAAGAAGAAGAAGAAGCGACTTGGACTTGTAGCAACGAACGGTGCGCCCGGAATCGGCAAGAGCTCTCTCCCTTTAGCAAGTGTTGGCATTTGGTCTTTCGGGAAGGACAAGCAGACATGGATAGCGAAGCAGTGTCGCTCGCAAGTGAAGCTCGATTGTCCGTACTACATCCGTGCGTTCAAGGATTTCATTTTGTCGTCTCAGCCTTTGGGTGATGATGCGAATGATGAACCAATTCAGTGGTTTCACTTTGACATGAACATAAACCCTCACTACTTGGAAGCCATTGTTCAAGGCCTTTCGGAGGAGGAGTTTCCTTTCAGGCTCTCTGCCGTTGTGGTGTTGCATGTACCCACTGCGGTGGAGTCTGACCAGAAGAATTTCGAGTCGTTGTTGGCTGCATGCGTTGTGATTGCAGCAAATAGGAAGACGAGGCACAGTGGAAACGCGGAAGAAGACAGCAACGACATGAGCGACACGACACTTGATTCCAAGGATGCAGCAATGGTCTTGACAGGAGACTACTGGGGTGTGCTAGGAAGGGGATTGGTTCTGGTGGATAGGCTTCAAAAGACGTTGGATGAACTCAATGACGAGGTTTGCAGCGACTCGTTTGACGTCACCTTCATGGAATACCCTGTCCCGATGATGAAGAAGGAGTGCGTCGGAGAGTTCGTCAAAACCAACGAGGTGCCTGAGCGCTGGACATTGGAGAAAATTCAGTTCCCGACGGAGCAAGAAGTGGAAGCGACGATGCATAAACTCAACAGGGTGATGATGCAGCATAGGATCATTGCTTTGGCGCAGGACGGCGATCGTGAACTGTCTAGTGCCGACCTGCTGCTGACGCTCTACGACGCAGAGACCGGAGTTGCATGCGATGCGCTGAAGACCGCGTTGCGTCGCTGCAAACAACGCGAACCTTTGATGCTGCCTTCTCTTTGCGAGGATCTTTGCAGTGGACACCTTGGACCGCACCTCGGTCAGTTTGCTCCAAATCCCTGTGAGAGGTACATCCTGCTTTGCGAGAAGGCGGGAGGAGAGGTGCCCTACTGCGGGATGTTTCCGTCGGGGTGCGACAACGGGCATCTCGTGGGCCGCACGAGGGAAAACGAGAGGCAGTGCGTGGCTGCTTGCATATTGAGCATGCTGCTGTGGATGGATCACTGCAAGGTGGACCCAGCTCGCATCGTGGTCAGCATGGCGAAGTTGGTGACTGGTACCATCGATTTGGAAGAAGGCAGCAGCGCCGCCGTGCATTCGGTGGAGCCAGGAGCGACCTGCGCGTCTCCGATGCGATTCCCTTTCACTGGATTGGGTGGTTGTGGAGAGTTCATGCTTTTTCGAGATGGTGGCGAGGAGTTTGGTCGCTTGCAGGTCAAACATAAAGCCGGCCTAGTGCGGCGTGATGTCGCGAAGGAGCTGCTGTTGCGAGGAGGAGATGATGCCACCAGCTTGGCAGAGGTCATGAGTGGCAATGCAGCCATGATCCACTGCCTTGCTTTTGGAGAGAGCGAGCTGCGAAACGACGGCATGCCCAATCCGTACTACTGGGGACCACATCGCTTGAAGGGGCTGTTTAAATTTTGATTAAAAACGGGCAGCCGGCGCGTGGCGCAGGCCGCGGGGAGGTGGCAGTGGCCATGGTGTTGAATGACTGGTCCACGTTAATATCGCCATACTTAGCCTCTAGAGCCGGCGATGCGCAGGGCCGCGTCAATGCGCCGAAGGGGTGTCATCAAGGCAGAGTTGTGAAAGGCAGCAAAGTCTCGCAAGCGGGCGTTTCCCACAAACATCTGTGCGATGTTTTCCGTGCTGTACGTATCACTGGCGTCGATCTGGTGAAGCTGTTTGTGCAAACCCTCTTCGTAAAAGGAGTGCCAACGTTGATACATTCCGACGCCATCGATAGACGACCGCCTACCGGCGACCCTTGCGTTGCCAGTGACCGTCATGGAGAGAGAGAGAGAGAGAGAGAGAGAGAGATCGAAGATAACCCGGCGGTGGCTCCACGGCGGCGGGGAAGCGCGCATCTGTTCTATATTTATATAATAAAACCCAAACGCCTATTTTGCCGTTAGCACCGCTGCCGCCTCCCCGCCCTCCCTCTTTCGCGACGTTCACCACAAAGAAGGAAACGTCGGTATCTGGTGCAAATGCACCGTGCTTGCCACCAGCCACTTTACCCATTGCGTGAAACGCCAAACAAAGCCGGATCCTTCTATGTCTGGACTGTGCAAGATGATACAAGAAAGGAAGTACACTGCTGAAATGCCAAGCACCAGCTTGAAGACAATCAGCATCAGTTGATGCTTTATGTTCATCCACTGGCCGGTGCTGTTGTTGACAAACCCTTGGCCCTTGTGCACGGTATCATGATCAGATTGGTACTTTGGAATCAGCAACTGAAACGTAGACGAGGACCATATTTGTGCGTTTAGCTTCGTTCCATCGACCCCTGCGCACTTCAAGACATCATCCGCCGTGAGCTGGCACGCCGAGTTGCGATACTTAAGCGTCAACACAAAGTATCCTTGATAATCATCTTTGAAAGGACGCGCCACAGAGACCTTCAAAGGAGGAAGAGCGGCGGTTTGTGCATTGTTGTTGTTGTCGTCGCTATCCTTTGCAGAAGCGACGGCAGCTTGTTCCAAGCTGTCGGCGATCTGTCTGAGCTTACCCAAGACGGCATCCTCGGCGGGGCACGGTGCGTCCGAAGCAGTCTTCATCATGGTGTTTGTTCGTTGGTGATGCCTGTTAGCACGAGAAGCGATTGCTTTTATCTTCTCTTCTGTTTGTCTTTTCAAACGTTGTGTTATCCTCCAGCTCATCCGCGATGCGCAAGAGGAAATCCTGCAGCGCGGGCCCCCACACCCGAACGCCTTCAGTCAAGGAAAGGGCGTTTGCAAACACCTCCAGTTTATCCGCATCTCTCCATGCTGCGTCGTCTCTCTCGAAGCCACTGCAAACGTCAACAACGTCTCTCTGCTCCAGTGCAAACCTCATTTCCTTGACCACTTCGCCTGCATTTGGAATCATCGAGTGGCCAGAAAAGCACGCCCCACGAGGGGTTAGGAATAGGTAAGGCAGAGGGGCATTTCCCTGCACGTACTCTAACGTGTTGCGAACGTAGAGAGGGAGCATCATCCTGATGCGCCCGATGGCTGCTTCTCTGTCACCGGCTTCGATGGGGTCGTGCTCCACCACACAGAGGTTCCTGCTACTGCCGCTGCCGCCGCTGCCGCTGTCGTCTAAACGGCAATCCACGCAGCCGACGACCAAGTCCAGAGCCCCTGCGCCAAGGAATCGCCAGAGCTTCTCGTCTTGCTGCCAAACATGCGATGCCCCCCCTGAGACGTCGTGCATGCGACGGGTCTCGCCACGCAGCGCGTTGGCCAGTGCGCGGAGGTAAAGCCCAATTGCCATGCCCACTGGCAGCTCCTCCCGCAGCTTCTCTTGCTCTCTCTGTCGCCGATCGTTGCTCTCTTCAAGTGTCCTGATTCCCCACTCGCTGTCCTTGATGCCTTCTCTGAACAGAGCCGCCGCCACTTCGCCGTCTTCTGTCGCCATAGACAACTTGGACATCAACTCAATCACTGCGTTTGCCTCTGGTGGGTTCAGCACATCGGATCGCGACATGGTGGCTTCCAAGTCATGGTACGCCACGTACCTGGCCTGAGCGGCCACTAACCTGATGCCTTCTGCGTAGCACCCTTTGGCAACGGTCTGGTGCAGTTGATCGAACACTGCTTGTGCCTTGGTGGGAATCGGAAGCTCGGTGCAGCAACAATCCCTCGTCCAATCTTCACACTCCGCTTGACCAAAGAGGGAAAACGGCCCATGTGCCTCCTCGTCCTTGCCCCTCTCCTCTTCATTGTGCTGGAGATGCGTCCCCATCAAAACCAAGGAGAGGCTCCGCATTGCAGCCCACTTCCCCATCATCCCTTCGCTGGGATCAGCCGCGATCTTTTCCTCGGGAACCAAGTCTGTGACTGCGTGGAGCATAGCGGATAGCATGTACGCCACCTCAGTTCGCATGGCCCCCTCCTCCCCTCCGCTCTTGGTCGTGGCATCGTCATCTTCCATAGCGTAGAGCACCAACCTCTCTTTGTCTCCCTGCATCATTCTCCACAGATTGGCCGTCACAGCCTGAATGAGGGCAAGGCCGTGGATGTTCACAACCGAGGTGAAGTTGGCACTCCTTGCGTCAAAAGACAGCAGAATTCTGCTCATGGTCGGGTATCTTGCGCACACCCGCTGCAGAATATATGGCAGCAGATCCCTCACTTGTTGCACGGACAGGCGACGCTCCAAAGGTACCTTGTCCACCCCCCCTCCTCTCCAGCCTCCTTTCATCCCCCTTTCCACGAATAATCCCACCCTCCCCCGGTTTGTAACCAACGGCGTAACGCTTCGAGCCTGGTCTTCCCCTATGAGGTGGATCGAGGTGCCTCTAATCATCTCTGGCAACATGTAGGTCAAAAAGAACATCTTACAGACCGCCAATGCCCAACGATCGTTGTTCGACGTTAACCCCCCGATTTCCTTTTCACACAGCACACCATGGCGTGTAGCGCTCTCTCCGATTCCGAAGAAAGACACGATCGATTCTGCAAAGTTGAAAAGAAAGATAGAGCTGACGAGACTGGGCAATGAAAAGGGACCAATCTTCCCCTGTGTGCCTGGCTCCTTCCAGGGCAACCCCTTGCCGTAATCCTTTCCTCCTTTGCCGCTCTTCGCAAACCGCTCGACTTGAGAGGCCAAAGTCCATTCACCACCAAACGGCCGCGGGCCATTGAGCATGTTCGGCTACCTCCTTTTGCTCTTCTTCCTTCTTCTTTCCTTGTTCTTTTAATTCCCCTTTGCTGCCGTTTGGCCGTTGCACGCTTGGCCGTTGCCCGATTGGCCGTTGCCGGTTCAAATTTAAATTTGCGCGCCAAAAATGGAAGGTTTGAAATTTGACAGTTATGCGTGACAGGCCAGAAGGGAATAAATAAATCAAGTGCACTATCGACCGATTTGCAGGT
>PCBO01000064.1 GCA_002730975.1 Opitutia bacterium | reverse complement strand
TGCTTGCCGGAATGAATTTGCAGGGCAAAGAAGCCCTTTAGGTATTCATCATTTTTCCAGTGGGCAGCGGGTACCCCGTTCACCCAGGTCTTCACCACATTGTCCTTGGCATGTATGGTTATGCGGTTCCATTCCCCGTTCTTGCGGGCAGCACGAATCTCTTTGTGTTCCTCTAGCCACAGAGGATACCAGTATCCTCCGCAGCTCTGACCATAAATACCACCGGACCAGCCGCGACTCTTGTTCTCCTCTTCCATTTCCGCCTGCGGTCCGAATACGTGATTCTTTCCCTTGGACTTGGCTCGGAACATGACGCCGGAGTTGCTGTTGACAACCCACTTCATGTCGCAGGTAAAGACAAAATCACCGTACTCCCGCTCGGTGGACAAATAAGTGCTTGGAGAGCCGGGTATACAGGTTCCTGCAATCGCACCATCCTCAACCTCGAACTTGCATGTGCCTCCTCTTGGCGTCCAACCCGTGAGGTCCTTGCCGTTGAAGAGATCAACAAAGCCCGTCTTCAGATCCGGTTCGGCATCGGTGTTCAAAAGCATATCCGCAGGATCCGGGGCATTCTGCTGCTTAACGTATTTTTTATGCCAACTGGCCTGACTCGGATCGATGGACTTGCCAGAGGCAAAGAAGAAAACAGGAAGGAAGAAGAAGAAAATTAATAATTTCATATTTAATTTTTCCATAGAGCATTGGCTTCATATGGTCCCGTCTTTTCTTTCTCAGCCGCCCGTACTTTTCTTACAAAAGCACTGGTGACGTCAGCTGGGGCATCCGTCCATGCCGAACGAACGTAACTTAAAATGGATGCAATTTCATCATCCCCCAAGGCCGGACCGAACCCGGGCATCGCAGCTTCGTAATTCAGTAGTTCGCCATTCACCTCGATCTCGCCGCCGAGGCCCTTGAGCAATACCTTCACCAATACCTTTCGGTCGCCGGAAACCCAATCAGAGTGAAGGGTCGGAGCGATACTGGGGTCGTTCAAAGAGAATAGAATTTCGAAAGTACCCTTCCTCATTGAAAAATTGGGAATCCCCAAAGGGCGGTTGCTTTTCCTTGGTCGTTTGAATAACCGTTTTGAATGAAAAAATCATTCCCTATCATTCTTCTCGCCCTTTTCTCTTTTGCCACCTTGCTAAAGGCCGGCGACAACGCTCTGTCCAAATCCGAAAAAGCGGATGGGTGGAAACTTTTGTTCAACGGCAAGAACCTGACCAATTGGAAAGTCGACAAGTGGAACCCGGAAAGCATTTCCGTAAAGGACGGTTCGATCAAATGCCATGGCAAGCCCTCCATGGTCTACTACACGGGCAAGGGCAAGGAGATGAAGGATTTTCATTTCAAGGCCGACGTGATGACCAAGCCGGGTTCCAACGGCGGTATCTTTTTCCATACGAAATACCAGGACAAGGGATGGCCCATCGGACACGAGGCGCAAATCAATCAGACCCAAAGAGATCCGGTCAAAACGGGCAGCGTCTACATCGTAAAAAAGAATCTAAAGGCTCCGGCCAAGGACAACGAATGGTTTCATTATGAAATCATCGTGCAGGCCAACCGCGTCGAAACCAAGGTGGACGGCAAGACCGTGGTGGTCTACGAGGAAGGCAAGGACGTCAAAGGCAAGAGAAAGCTTTCAACCGGAACCATCGGTCTTCAGGCCCATGATCCAGGAAGCGTTGTCCTGGTAAAGAATATCAAGGTGAAGTCCCTCTAGGAAGCCTTCGGCAGGTTCTTTATTTCAAGGGCTTGATATCTTTGACGTCTCGATAGACCGCCCGTTCTACAGGTAGCTCAGCAGCAGTGATCGGAGGGAAAGTGACTTTCCCGGTAGCGGCCCATTCCGTTCCGCGAATAAGCGTTTCCTGAAAGGCAACGCCACCCATGGAAGTGTGGCTGTGTCCCATGACCGTATGAAAGATTCGGCCCTTGCCGTAAGTGATGGTCATCAAAACGGGCTCATGCCTCTCGGAGCCGCCTTTGGCGAATGCGGTGGCGAGGACTTCCATGTTTTTGGCCGGGCCACGCATGCGGTCGTAAAGTTCCTCCTTTACCTGCAGGAATTCCGTTGGCAAGCCACGGGTGATAGGGTGGTCTTTTTTTCGGACGATCACCTTGTATTCCCATGGGCGTCCGTGGGAACCACCTCGACCCTTGGAATCATCCCGTACGATCTTACCGTCTTTCCAGTAGACATAGGGTCCGTCCTTCTCATTGCGGCCCCCCCAGCCTCCGAGCCCGATCATCTCGTTGAACTCCTTCCACTTGGGGAAGGAATTGTCGGCGGCGTGAACCACCACGAGATTTCCTCCACCCTTGATATATTGGACGAAGGATTTCTCGGTATCCTTTGTCCACGAGGCTCCGTTGTAATTGGAAAGAACAACGTCGTACTTCTTGAAGTCGGGATTGAAACCGGCTACCTCTGCTTTGGACACCGTGGCCACCTCGATGGTGAAACGACCGGTGGCCTTGAGGGTTTCCATCATGACCGGCGAGCACCTTTTCCAATCGTGGTTATTCTGTCCGTCGATAAGGAGTACTTTTATCTTGGCAGAAGCCTTATGGTTGTCCGCAAATGATGCGAAAGGAGCAAAGGTTAGTTGAAGCGCAAATGCAGCGAGAATGGTAAAAAAGCTTTTAAACATGATCTTATTTGGTTGAATTGAATTCAAGAACTCAAAAAGTGGCTTTGGAAAAATTGATTGGATAATAGGAAGGCAAACCTATTTTATCGCTACCGCTTTCGAGGGCACGCCTTTCTTGGGTACTTCGACTCCGGACGTCCAAGCGATGGCGTTGAGAATAAGGGTGCGCCAATCATGACTTCCCCAAGTTTCATGATAGTGCCCGCCTGTGGTTCCGAATCCGCGGCTCTTTCCGTCGGGACGCTCATAAGCCCAGCCAATGTGCTGAATTTCTCCGGCCGCCATCGACTTGCGAACATGTGGATTGTTGGAGTGTGGACCGTCTTTGCGATCCATGGTGCTTTTCGGAGGATGAGCCGAGATGATGGGGGTGACCCCCTTCATGTCCGGTTGAAAGCGCATATGGTAGTACCACTCGTCTTTTTGGGTAAATGGTTTTACTCCGCGAGTTATGGCGTGCTTGGGAAGCGACTTAACCTCAGCCGTCCAGTGGGGATTGACCGACCAATGAGTCTCGAAATAGCCTCCCATGGCTTTGAGCATGAGATCGCCGGGGCGGCCAATGGGTACTTCCACTGCATAGTGCATGAAAACAAAGCCTACGCCGGCATCCACGAGCTTTTCGAACTGGTCAAGGTGCTTCATGACGAGGTGGCCCTTTCCACCATTACAAAAGATGACCACGCAATCAGCGCCATCGAATGCTTTTGAATCGGAAGGCCAACCCTTATGCAGGGAAGTATCGAAACCGAGCTTGCTATCTTCGAGGGCCTTGGCGAGAAGCTCGTTGCCGCTTTCGTGAGCATGGGTCTTGGAATTCTTCCCCCGGTCGGCGAGGAATACGACTTTCTTGTTCGCGGCAAAGGCGAGAGAAGAAAAGGCCAAGGCTGCAAGAACGGTGAGGAGGAGAGTGCGTGATAGTTGTTTCATAAGTTTGGATTTTGGAAGAAGTGACGAATGTTTGCTAAAAAAAACGACGTAGATTGTGAAGTGTTAATTGTGGAATCACTTAAGAAATAAATTTTTAGGCCGAGAGATGAATCGAAATCACTAAGATTCAATCGCATTTTCTCCCACCTGCCATTCAGGAAAGGGATCGGAAAAATCAGCCCTTGAGCAAGCCCATGTCCGCGACGCTGCTGCCAAAACCACCTGCGTCGAGGTTGTGCTTGTGGAGCAATTCCAAGTAAAGGTTGCAGAGCGGAGTCGGTTTTTCGAGCACGGTATGGGCTTGGTGGCGATAGCCGCCCCCGGCCACGATCACGGGAAGGTTGTTGCAGGTGTGGTTGGAGGCGTTTCCAAAATTACTGCCCATCACCACGGTGGTGTGGTCGAGCAAAGTCCCCTCACCTTCCTTGATCTGGTCCATCTCGAAAAGAAAGCGGTTGAAGTGCTTGAGGGTATCGATCTCGATCTTGCTCAAGCTTTCGATTTTTTCGGCCTTGCCGCCATGATGGGACAGGGTGTGCCAACCTCCGGTTGTCCCGGGCACCGTGATGGCTCCATCGATCCAGTCCATGGACAGGGTGATGACACGGGTGGAGTCGGTCCGGAAAGCGAGCTTGGCGAGCTCGAAGAGGTTGCTGATCTTGGTTGAGAAGGCGAACTCAGGATCTTCGCTTAGCGAATTTTCTACCTTCGGTTTCTCGGTATTCAGCCAGAACTTTTCGTGGGTAAGCTGGGTTTCCAATTCGCGGATGGCTGCCTTGTAGCTGTCGAGCTTGCCCGGTTGAGAACCTTTTTTGCGAAGTTGAACCATGTCCCTCTGCAAGCAATCGAGGATGTTTTGGTCGTTCTTGAGTTGGCGCTTCTTGGCCTGAAGGTCCTCTTTCTCGAAGAGCTTTTCGAAAATCTTCGACTCGTCGTGCATGGGAGGAATGGATGAGCCCTGGTCATTCCAGGAGATTCCCCAACCTCGGTCGTAAATGCTGAAATTGAGGAAGGGGAAACGGGTGTCCTTGCCCATTTCGCGGGCCAACACTTGGTCGAGTGACATGCCGTTCACGAAGGTGGGTGACTCCGGGCTGGGGCTTCCCGTGAGGAAGGATTTCTCCGAGTCGTGGTTGCTCGTGTCCATACCTGGGTGATACAAGTTGTTGAAGACCGTCATCTTGTCCAAGGTCTTCATGTCCCTGAGGTAGCCGGACGTCTTCAGGTCGCCCCGTTTTTTTGGGAAAAAGTAGGGCTCGTAGAAGCCGAGGCAACTGCAGATGAAAATGATCCTCTTGGGCGGGCTGGCCGGCTTGGGCTTGGCTGCTGCCCGCAGGTCAAGCGATTGCAGGGCGAGGGGAAGGGCGGCCCCGGCTTTGAGAAAGTCTTTTCTGCTTATGGCGTTCATTCTGACTGGCTTTCCATTGAATAGACCAAGGTCTTCGTGATCAAGTCCTTCATGCGGCATTGTTCGGGTTCTTCGGGGATCATGGTAAAGAGGTCGAGGCGCTCTTTCAGGTTTGGTTTGTAGCCGTTGGCGTAATCGAAGAATTTTTTTACGAAGTTGTATGCGATCTTCTTGTGGTCGGACAGAAGGATCTTCTTGAGCCCGAAAACATCCGAGAACTTTTCCTTGGTGATCTCCCCCGACGGGTCCACCTTCCCGACCAGGTCAAAATAGCCTTTTGGCCTGTAGACAAAGGTCGCCCTATGGAGTTTCTTGACCCGATATTGTTCACGCCATTGCCCTGTGGCATCAAAGCTCTCCAAGGCGAACCCGTACGGGTCGATGCTCTTGTGGCAGGCGTAGCAAGCCTGGCTTTTCTTATGTTCTTCGATTTGCTCCCGGAGGGTGGCGGCGTCTTTGCCGTGCTCAGGTTCGATCACCTCGACTTCCTCGGGGGGAGGCGAAAGGGTGTTGCCGGCGATGTTCTTGGAAATCCAGGCGCCGCGCAGAATGGGAGAAGTGTCGAAACCGTCGGCCGTTACCTTGAGCACGCTTCCCATGGTGAGCAGACCACCGCGCGGAACATCTGGCTTGAACGACACCTTGCGCATGTTCTGGCCGTATATCCCCGGGATTCCGTAGTGTTGGGCGAGGCGTTGGTTGAGGAAGGAGAAGTCGGAGTCGATCAAGCGACCGACGGGCAGATTCTCCCGAATCAAATAATCGAGGTAGGCTTCCGTCTCGAGAGGTAGGAAGTGATTCAAAAGATCATTGTAGAGGGGGTAGAGCTTGAGGGAAGGGGCAATCTTGTCGAACGAACGCAGATCCAGCCACTGGTTGCAGAAGGAGTGGATCATGCGTTTGCTTCTAGGTTCCTTGATCATGCGGTCGACCTGGGCGGGAATGTCCTTGATGGTGAGCTCGTCCGACGAAGAGATTTTTAGGCTCTCTTGATCGGGGACGGAAAGCCAGAAAGTCCGGGCCAGTGAAGCCGCCCGGGCGTAGGATTGATTTTCATGTTCGCCCGGGGCCATGAGGAAGCGGTGTGAGCACAAGACCGCTTTCAATCCGATCTTGGCCGCTTCGACGAAGTCTTCTCCCTCCTCTAGAGCATCAAGGCTTGCTTGATAAAAGGGTGCCAGTTCCTCGATGCCCAAGCTGGAGGAAAAGGCCCGCTCGGCGAAGCGCTTGATCACTTGCTTGGTATCATCGGTTGAACGCGAGGAAACCGTGACCTTTGCGATGGCATCGTCCATCGACAAAGTGGTTATGACGTCGAGCTTGCCGATGGAGGCAAGCGAGCGGCCGTCCAAGGTATGGGCGTCGGTGATGAGAAGCTTGATGAAGCGCTTGGTGGTTTTTTCAGGGAAAAGAATGAGTTGCTCGTTGGCCAAGCGGATTTCGAGCGGTCCGGTAAGGATGGGCTTGCCCCAGTCTTTTCCGTTATCCGAGAAGTGAATGGCATAGGCCTCGACCTGCCCGTTGCCGTTTCCACCCGACCAAGTGGCATAATTGAGTCCCTCGATTTCCTTGGCCTGCGGGTTTTCGATTATAACGTAGTGCGGCGGCTTGGCCAGGGTCGGTTTGAAGCGGGTGTGCCAGAAGGTCCGGTTGGAACCGTCCAGCATCTTCTCCTTCTCCATTCCTTTCTGGAAACTGCTCACGGTAACCTTTGCCCCGATGGCCTGAAGGTTCGTTTGCAAGGGGGAAGCTTCTCTGGCCTCTCGGAACGGTGCCTTGATGGGCAGATTCCCAAATACCTTTGCGTATGAAGCCGGGGGCCATTGTTCGAGAATCGGACCGCGGGCCTTCAACTGCTTGATATAGGCCCCTTGTTTCCCATTACGCTGACGGAAGTTGTGCTTGGAGTAACAGTGCACCGAGACATTCTCTCCCGGGCGCAGAAAGACGGTAACCTTTTGTGACTTCATTTCCCGGTTGCCGAGGGAGATCACGTCGAGGAGGCGCTGGGCTTGTGGGCGGTCGTCGGCGTAATAGTATTTGCCGGCGAAGATCTCCATGCTGACGTCCTCCGGGAAACTCCCCATCTTCATGGCGTCGAAGGTGAGCTCGTACCAGCCGGGGACGGGCGGGTCGAAGTTATCGTAGAAGAAGGAATAACTGTTTCCGTTGTTCGCCCGGGTCCAGGAGAAAAGAATGCCCTCCTTGTATGGCCGGGTGTATATGTTGTAGGTCTTGTGGCTGTCCTTGATCTTGTTGGTCACCCAAATCCGCTCCGGGGCAAAGCCCTCGGAGGGCAAAGCGAACTCAAGCATTCGATCGGCGACCTTGAAATAGGATCCCAGCATTTCCTTGGTCAGTTTGATTCTGCGGTCGGAATCGAAATCGAAAGTACCGCGGTCGTCCGGGATTTCCCCGGTCAGGTCGAGCTTGATTCCAAGCAGATCGTTGAGCGAATGGACGAACTCATGGCGGCTGATTCTGCGGTAGGGGGCGGGCTTGTGTTCTGCTTGGCGCTTGGCCAGCCAATCAAGCATGGCCCGCTTCTCCTCGGCGTTCGGTTGCTTCTTGTTCTCCGGGGGCATCTTTGCAGTGATCAGGTTTTCGAACATCAGGGTTCCGTCAAAAGAGCCGGCGTCAAACCACTTGGCCATGTTGACGTTTCCTTTTTGGACATCCTCATCATGGCAATCGAAACAGTACTTCTCGAAGTGTAGAATGGCTTGATCTCGCTTGGACGAGTTCAATTTTTCGGCTGCGGCGTGAAATACAACCGAAGTTATCAAAGCCAAGAGGCTAAGGGTTGAACAAGCTTTGGACATTGGGAAATATAAAAAAACAACAGTCATTCCCCTTCAAGTCCTATGTGACCGTCCCAATATTATTTCTGCGTCAGGCCGTTGAGGTAATCCTCAAGGTTAGTGAAACCGTCGTCATCACGATCTTGGTTTCCATCGACCGGGTCATTGGGGTTCAAGCCCGATGTCCTTTCCCATTCATCGGGAATGCCATCCCGATCGGTATCGAAACCAGATGGCCGTACGATCGACGGATACCTGTCCCAGCCTCCGACTTGGCGCTGCGAATCAATCACTTTCCCCGTATTGTTTCGGATGCTTTCGATCAGCCGTTCGTCTACGGTATCACGCAACAGAGAACATCCACTCTGCTTGAGGCACGACTCGTATGCCTCTTGAGCTGTTTCAATTCGGGTCAACTTGTACTTGCCTGCGTCGAAACGATCGGACGCCTCGAAAAAATCCCGCGTGGTGCCTCTGTATTTTCCGTCCGGTTCCGAAGATTCCAAGTCAATGGCCGCGTAGTTGTCCCGATTATATTCTTCAGGCAAACCCTCAAAGTGATTGCCCGAAAAGTATCCGTGGGAGACGGGCTTGAGAGCCTTTGATTTATATCGAATGGGCAGCCTTTCCCCCTTCATGGGACCCGCCTTGTAGTAATTATTGAGCAAGTTGTATTGCTCGCCCGATAGGTTGTGGCAACCGCTCCAATTGTAATTAAGGTTGTTGGCAAACTCCATGACTTGAGATCCGCCTGCAGTGGATGGATGGCGGTTCCGGCTGGTTGCGTA
>PCBO01000063.1 GCA_002730975.1 Opitutia bacterium | reverse complement strand
GGCAGACTTTTCGGGTTGAGCCTGAGACCACCGTCAACGTTCAGAGCGCGAAAAACATGAAGCAAATGGAGGAGACCTACGAACGCTACCTTGGCTGGAAGGCTGGAGTTGATAAGGTTACTCTCGCTCCGGAGAATCAGAAAGCGCTCGAGCAGATTCGCAAGAAGTACAAACTTACCGACCTGACTGATAATATCAGACTTTACCAAAACGCGAACCTCCTCAAAGGGGTACCTGATCCTAAGAAGTTCGGTTTTAAAGATGCGAACGACGCATCTTTTTCCTATCGGGGTGGATATGGACGGAGCTATGCCTACCTCAAGCACTATTCAGAGCTTCCCTTGAGTGATCGCGGTACCTACCTGAAACTTGGTTGGGGAATCCAGCGAATTGATATTACTCCGCCCAAGGACAAACTTGTGCCCGGCACCTACAAACTCAGGATTCGGGCTGGTTCAGTGAAAGGTTCCGATCCGAAGAGACGTTTTATCCAGATTGGGTACCCGCAACGCCTCAACGGAATTATGGCTGGCTTTGTCGGCAAACCAATCAGCGGCCACCAGGTCAATGGCACGACAGAAAATCCGGAAATCATCGAAACTACTGTGAAAATCGGAGCGGACACGCCACGTGAATTCGGTATTCAGGAACGCCAACCTGAAGACAGAAATTTACATCGTAAAGAGTTCTATCGCATCAAGCAGGAAAATGGCTATGGCTACCCTCCTGCGGTATGGGTCGATTGGATCGAACTGGAAGGTCCAATTCAAGAGAATCAAGTGTCGGAATCAACGGTCACGAGAGTTGAACCCGAGAAGACCATTAACCCGGCCAATGAAAAAATCATCAAGCAAACCAAAGAACGGCAGGAGCGCTTTAAACAATGGAAAAAAGCAGTAGATGAGGTCTCCAAGACTGCCGAGAATCAGGCAATCATTGCAGAGATTCGAAAGACCGACCGCCTGATCGATCATCCTAATCGTTTTTATACGTATGCCGATCGTTTAAAGGGCACTCCCAACCCCAAGGACTTCGGGTTTATCGATTCGAATAAAGCAGCAGCCTTTGATCCTTCGAGATCCAAAAATCTTGCTCTGCATGAACA
This sequence comes from Opitutia bacterium, assembly GCA_002730975.1. GTDB lineage: Bacteria > Verrucomicrobiota > Verrucomicrobiia > Opitutales > Seribacteraceae. The sequence goes on along the minus strand of PCBO01000063.1, from coordinate 6,983 downwards.
TTACGCGAGCCTTCCTCATCGGGATACCGGCACTTACCTTAAACTGACTCTCGGAACCGGACGGGTGATCGTTGCGCCAAAAAAGATGCCTGTGGGCAGCTATGTTTTGCGGGTTCGTGTTGGCACGGTGAAGGGCACTCCGGACGCGCGCCGATTCATCGAGATCGGTCACCCGCAGCGGGTTATCGCTTCGAGGGACTGGGGATTAGAGGGACGATCGATCAGCGCGCATCAAGTCACCGGAACCATCGAAGAGCCGCAGATCATTGAGATTCCCGTTGAGGTGAGTTCGGATACGATTCGGGAATTTGCCGTGCAAGAAAAGCAGCCTAACACCGGAAATTTGAAAGCCCTCTGGGACGAGCATAACAAGCTCAAGAAAGAGAACGGCTACGGTCATCCGCCGGCGATTTGGGTCGACTGGGTTGAACTGGAAGGGCCACTACCGGAAGCAGGCACTAAGGCCGGGCTGGCTCAAATTCTCACCGATAATCTAGTCGGTCCCAAAGAATCCGAATCGGAACGGGCCCGAAAAATCTTGTCGGAGTTTTCCCTGACCGCCTTTCGTCAGGTCAGACCGGCACCCAAATTCATCGATCAATTGTTGGCCTTGTTCAAAACCCGACGAACTGCCGGTGAACCTTTCGAAGTCGCTATTCGCACACCCCTCAGTGTGATTCTTGCCTCTCCCGGTTTCCTTTACCTGCACGAACCAAGTCTTGAAAAGCAACGCCGCACCTTAACTGATCGCGAACTGGCCGTGCGGCTAGCTTATTTCCTCTGGAGCGCCCCGCCCAATGCAGAACTACTTGCCCTTGCTGCAAAGAACGCCCTCCACAAACCCGCAACGCTGCGCCAACAGGTGAGTCGCCTACTGGCCGATGTGCGTTCCGATGAGTTCGTTTCCGGCTTTGTGCATCAGTGGCTACACATGGAGCGGTTGGACTTCTTCCAGTTCGACACCAAGCTCCATCGAGAATTTGATGAGAGCGTTCGTGCCTCTGCCCGTAGGGAGGTTTATGAATCCTTCGCTCATCTCTTGCGTGATCCTGAGTCTGGTCGCCTCGGTAAACTCCTGAAAAGCGACTACGTTTTTATCAATGGTCTGTTGGCCAACTATTACGGTATCGAAGGAGTCACGGGAGAAGAATTCCGTAAAGTTAAACTGCCTGCCGGTTCTCCGCGTGGGGGATTGCTCGGCACCGCCGCTATTCACGCTATGGGCAGTGACGGCGTTGAGAGTAGTCCCGTCGAACGCGGTGCTTGGGTGTTGCGATATCTATTGAATGATCCGTCGCCTCCTGCGCCGCCAAATGTGCCGCAACTCTCACGTCTAGCCGACAAACCGCTCACCGTCCGCGAAAAGCTGTCCGCCCATCAGGAGGAAGCCCAGTGCGCCAGTTGCCATCGTAAGATCGATCCCATTGGATTTGGCCTTGAGAACTTTGATGCTGCGGGTAAATGGCGGACGACCGGAGTCAACCGGACTAAAGCTGGAAGGAATTGGAAGACAAACAAGACTTGGGAAATCGACGCCTCCGGAGCCTTCCACAAAGGCCCGGCCTTCGCCGATTATTTCGAATTGCGCGATCGAGTTGCTGAACGCGAACCAGACTTCGCCCGCGGCTTCACCGAAGCCCTGGTCAGCTACTCCCTCGGCCGCCCCTTCGGCTTCACCGACGAAGGCTTGGCATTGGAGATTTTGGAAACTGCTAGGAAAGAGCAATACTCAGTTAGCGAATTTGTTCATGCTTTGGTACAGAGTAAGACCTTTATAACCAAATAATTCTCCTCAACTCGTCACGTGAGAAACCTTCATCTATACGTCATCTTATCGGGCTTATTTGCTGTTGGGCCAGGGTTTGTAAATTTATTGTACGCACAAGCTGACGAAGAGGGTGTAAGGGTAATGTCCTACAACATCCACCGTGGAGGTGTCGTAATGCTGAAGCAACCATTGTCCCAAACGGCGAAAGTGATCCAGTCCGCCCAAGCTGACATTGTCGGCATTCAGGAAACGAGATCACCGCGGGGTGACAAATTGGAGGAGCTCGCCAAGTTGCTTGGTTGGAACCATGACATGGGGAAGGGTTCTCAAATTTTAACGCGTTATGAAATACTCGAATCACTCAACAGTGGCGTTAAGATAAAACTGGATTCAGGCAAGGAAGCTTACGTCTTTAACCTCCACCTGCCGTCCCATCCCTACCAGCCGTATCAGCTTCTGGGCATCCGTCCAAAGTGGCACAAGCACACAAATGATATCACATTCATCAAGACCGAGGCCGAGGCAATTGAATGGGCAAAAAAGGCTCGCGGCCGCGAGCTCTCCAAGCTCCTTAGGCTAATAAGGACCATACCCGACAAACAGGCTCCCATTTTCGTGGTGGGCGATTTCAACGAGCCCTCCCACCTAGACTGGACGGAGAGAGCGGCCAAGGCAACTCGCCACCCGATCAAAGTGGAGTATCCCAATTCATTGGCGATGATAAAAGCTGGCTTTACCGATGCCTATCGCGCGATCTATCACGACGAGATGAAACACCCGGGCTACACCTGGTCTTCCTTTTACAAGTTCGATGATCCCTCGACTCACCATGACCGTATCGATTTCGTATACTTCAAAGGCAAAGGTATAAAACTGAACGAAGTAAAGATCGTGGGCGAAAACCAGAAAGATGCAGATATCGTTATTTCTCCCTATCCGTCCGATCATCGTGCGGTGGTGGCTAATTTTAAGATAACCAAATAAACAAAATGAAGATCGGGAGTGCATTGTCCATCAATGGGGCTTCTTTGTGAGGCAGAGGAAAACCCGGATGGGTGCATACGAATCCTAGCGAGCTGTTGCCAAAGCCAAGCATTACAGCGTTACCGAATTTATTTATTCTTTGGTTCTTTCCCAAGCATTCAGCAAGAAGTAGATTTCTCGCCGCATGAAAGTTCTTCACCGACTATTTGTTTCTGCCCTATTCCTTTCGCTTTTTTCTGTTGGTTTAGCTGAGCCACTGAACGTCTTCTTTGGTACAGGCGGTCGCGGGGCCGAGGGCATCTACCACGCCACCTTCAACCCGGACAACGGAAGTTTCTCTCCGGCCAAGCTGGCTGCCAAGATTGGTTCGCCCGGTTTTCTTACCCTACATCCTAACGGCAAGATTCTGTATTCGGTGGGCCGCTGGGAGGATGGTGCGGGGGCAGTTGGTTATCATATCAACAATGGAGAGCTTAAGGAATTCACCCGGATGATCTGCCCTGACGGTGGAGGTTGCCACATTGTCGTTCATCCGAGCGGAAAATTTCTCCTCACCGCCCAGTACGGTGGCGGGTCGGTTGCCTTTTTCCCGCTCGATTCATCCGGTAAACTGGGTGAACCAACTGTCACCGAACATGAAGGTGGATCGAAGGTTGTGGAACGCCGGCAAGAATCCCCTCATCCTCATTGGACAGGATTTTCTCCGGATGGAAAATACGCCCTTGTGCCAGATCTTGGGCTCGACCAGATCGTCATCTACAAGGTCGACCCCTCCAAGCCCGCCATTAGCCCACACGGAGTCGGGCAATCGGTGCCCGGAGGCGGTCCTCGTCACCTACGTTTCTCGACCGATGGGAAATTCATATATCTGCTTAATGAACTTACACTTTCGGTGACCACTTTCGCTTGGGATGCAGCCAAGGGAACAGCTAATCCGCTCACCACTGAACCCGCCCTGAGCGTGCAGGACAAGGAGGGCGAGACCTTCAACTCCTCGGCCGAGATTCTCGTCCACCCGAACGGACGCTTTGTTTATTCCTCCAACCGTGGACACGACAGCGTCTCGGTCTACCGGGCCAACTCCAAGAGTGGAAAGCTGAAGGTCGTGCAGGTTCAGCCGGTTCGCGGGGCTTTCCCGAGAAATATCAACCTGAGTCCCAACGCCAGCTGGTTGCTCGCCGCCGGAGCCGACTCCAACACCGTAGCCGCCCATCGGGTTGACCCTGAGACTGGCAAGCTTACTTATCAGCGAGGCTCAATCGTCAATGTGCCTTCACCGATCTGCATCCTTTTTGCTAAGTAACTTCTAGGGAAAGAACAATCACGCTCGAACGAATAGCTTAATTCTCGCATTTCGAGAAAAGTAAATTTTCGTTTTAGTTCGGCCTCGATACGCTTTGAAGATTGACGAATTTTAGTGAGTCGGCAATTTTCGGCGCGATGAATAATACGCAGGAAACGGTGAAGTTTGCCGAACGCACATCGGTCGAACAGGTTGAGGAAAGTAAAGACTTGGCGCCTAAATTCGACGCCAATGGTGTGATCCCTTGCGTTACCATGCATCACGAAACACGGGAGGTGCTGATGTTTGCATTCATGAATGAGGAGGCTCTTAAGCTTACCATTTCTACCGGGTTGGCTCATTACTGGTCACGGTCCCGAAAGAAGCTTTGGAAAAAAGGCGAAAGCTCCGGAATGTTTCAAAAGATTGAACGTATGCTCATTGATGATGATCAGGATTGTGTCGTCATTGAAGTGTCGCTCACCGAACCCAAGGTTGGAGGTACAGAGGCGTCCTGTCACGTTGGCTACCGCAGCTGCTTTTATCGCCAAGTGCCGATCGGTGAAGGTGATTCCAAACGGGAACTGCAATTTATCGAGAACGAAAAAGCATTCGACCCTAAGGCCGTTTATGGCGATGCCCCAAACCCAACCCAACTCTGAACTTAAGTTAAAGACCGAATCATAAAAATTTAAAGCCATGAGAACATTTCTACAATTACTCATCATTGCGGCGCTAGCTACTCCGGCTTTTGCTCAGAACAAGAAGGTTGTGTTCCTCGCTGATCGCGGAAAGAACTCGAAAACCCATGCTCATGAGAGTGGAAATGAATTGCTCGCCAATGCACTCGAGAAGAGCGAACTCGGTTTTGAAACATCTCTTCACAAGGGTTGGCCTGCTGATCCTAAGGCGTTTGATCGGGCTGACTGTGTGGTCATCTTTTGCAACGGGGGCAAAGGGCATCTCGTAATGAATCACCTAGACCAGTTCGAGAAGCTCATTGATGCTGGTGTCGGATTCGTTTTCATGCACTACGCTGTGGAAGTTCCTAAAGGCCGCGCAGGGGAACTCATGCTTAAAGCAATGGGCGGTTATTTCGAGACTCACTGGTCGGTAAACCCTCATTGGACGGCTGTATTCAAATCTTTACCTAAGCATCCCATCACTCGCGGCGTGAAGCCGTTTGTTCAGGACGATGAATGGTATTATCACATGCGTTTCCAGCCAGAGATGAAAGGTGTCAGTCCTATTCTTTCGGCTCATCCTCCGAAAAGTACTATGGATCGAAAAGACGGGCCTCACTCAAATAACCCTCACGTCCGTAAGTCTATGGCTGCGGGTGAAATCCAACACATCGGATGGGCTTATGAACGGCCCAATGGCAAAGGCCGTGGCTTTGGCACCACTGGTGCGCATTACCATCATACTTGGGGTGAGGATAATTGGCGTACCCTCATGCTTAATGCAATAGCTTGGACGGCAGGCGTTGAAGTACCCAAGAAGGGAGTTCCCTCACTCCCCGTTTTGATCAAGTAAAGGGATTCCTGACATTGACCTATCAACGTATAGTAGACTTCCTGAAATCCTAACTGAAACCCAAACAAAGAAAATCATGTTCAAAACTCCATTCATCACTCTTGTCGCTCTTGCCCTCCAATTCTCCTTAACCTCAATAACATCCTCCGCTGCCGATAAAAAGGATGCTGCGAAGATCAAAGTTTTGCTGGTTGATGGACAGAACAACCACGATTGGATGAGATGTTCACCCGTAATGATGGAAACCCTCGACGCCACAGGCCGGTTTAGCATTGAGCGGGCTATTGTTACTAAGTTTGAAGTTGAAAAATTTAACCCCGACTTTTCTAAGTACGATGTTGTCCTCTCCAACTACAATGGTGCCTCATGGAAAAAAGAAACTAAGGAATCCTTTGTTAAATACATTAAAGAAGGTGGCAGCCTTGTTGTGGTTCATGCCGCTGACAATTCTTTCCCTCAATGGAAGGAATTTAATGAAATGATTGGTCTCGGCGGTTGGGGTGGTCGCAACGAGAAAGACGGCCCCTATGTCTATTGGAAAGATGGTAAGATTGTAAGAGACGACTCCAAGGGCCGAGGTGGTTCCCATGGCAGTCATTGGGAATACAAGGTGATTGTTCGGGAAAAAGATCACCCGATTACTCGTGGGTTACCCACCGAATTTTTACAAGCGAAGGAAGAGCTCTATGATCGCCTTCGGGGTCCCGGAAAAAATATGACGATCCTCGCGACCGCATTTGCCAAAGGTGGTTCCGATCGGCACGAACCGGTATTGATGACTATTTCCTATGGTAAGGGCCGAATTTTTCATACGGTCATGGGGCATAGTCACACCTCTATGAAAGGTGTCGCCTTTCAGGAAACGCTGATCCGCGGTACGGAATGGGCAGCAACAGGCAAGGTTACGTTTCCCTCTGTGACTGCCACCGAACTTCCTGTGGATCGGGCTGCTAGCCGTGAGCCTAAAGACATTAAGCCTTTTAAATGACACTTTCAGTGTGCTCCTAGCGACTCAGTAAAAGATTGTTTCAAACTACGTGTAGTTTCGGCCTATTGTTCAGGTTAAGGTGACATTCGTATAGTTTCTGCCGGGTTGTATCATCAATAAGTTCAAGATCGGCTCAAGAACGAGAGTGAATTGAAGTGAGCTTAATTAATTAACCCAGCTGAATTACGAGCGTCCTCATCAACTTTAGATTATATGATTAATAAAAACTTCTTTTTGTTTTTACTAATATTGACGGTTTCTTCTTGGGCTAAGCCTGCGAAGAACATTGTCCTTATCTTGGCTGATGATCTCGGTTGGGCAGACACGACGTTGTACGGCAAGACTTCCCTTTATGAGACGCCAAATATCGAGCGCCTTGCCAAGCGGGGTATGACCTTTACGGATGCTTATGCGAGCCCCATTTG
>PCBO01000062.1 GCA_002730975.1 Opitutia bacterium | reverse complement strand
TCAACGGAAGTGATAGTTTCGATGTGCAGGTGAGCGATGGCAACGGGACGGACACCATAACGGTGAACGTAACGGTAAGCGGTCGCGACGATGCCCCCGTGATCACGCAAGGTGCCGGTCCCTTGCCTGTGACGATGTCCGAGGACGGATCTCCAACCGCATGGTCAGCTCCTACTCTTGGAGCAACCGACGTGGACACGGTCGACAGCACCTTGGTTTGGAGCGTGTCCTCCGCCGCGAGTAATGGAACCGCAACTGTTGCCGGAACCGCTGCCGCTCCCTCGACCTTTACCTACGTACCCAACGGAGACTTCAACGGAAGCGATAGTTTCGACGTGCAGGTGAGCGATGGCAACGGGACTGACACGATAACTGTGAGCGTAACTGTAAGTGGGGTTAACGACATCCCAGTGTTTCTTAGTACCGAAATTGACTCTGTATACGCAGGTTCGGTTTACACTTACAATATACGAGTTAACGATTCCGATGGTAATGCAACTCTCTCGATATCTGCATCGGGTAATCCGGGCTGGGCCAATTTTTCGGATTCCGGTTCCGGTATCGCTACATTGACCGGGACTCCCGCTGATTCTGACATTGGTTCCTCTAGTATTTCACTACGAGCGACTGATTCCAATGGTGCTTTTGTCGATCAGAACTTCACTCTGGTTGTGGCATCCTCGAATTATTTCCCCGTCATCAAAGTCGACGCCGCCGACCAAAACTCAACTTCCGTGACGATGTGGGAAGACAACGCCAGTTCCTTCTCATTGACGGGTTTAACTGCGAGCGATTCAGACGATTCCAATGCGACCTTGGTTTGGAGCGTTGATACAAATGCGACGAATGGGACGGCAATCGTGGAAGGCAACGGAACCACGCCGAGTACTGTGACTTTTGCGCCTAATTCTGATTTTAATGGTTCGGATTCCTTTGTCCTGAAGGTTACGGACGCCCGAGGTGGTTTTGATACTCTCACCGTGAACGTGGTGGTGACAGGCGTGGACGATCCACCAGTGGTGGGCAACGCGATTGCCAACATGACAGCGATCGAGGACGATGCCAACGACACGATCGACCTATCCAACGTCTTCAACGACGTGGACGATGAAAATGCGTCGATCACGAAGAGCGTAACGTCAAGTGATCCATCCTTGGTCACGGTATCGATTAGCGGCGAAATTCTTACTCTCGACTATCAGGCGGACCAGAACGGCACGGCAACAATCACTGTCATCGGCACCTCGAACACGGTGGACGTGAACGATACCTTCACGGTGACTGTGAGCGAAGTCGACGATCCTCCCACAGTGGTTAACGCGATATCGTCTGTTTCGGTTCTCGAAGACGCTTTGGCAACGACGATCGACTTGTCCAACGTCTTCAACGACGTTGACGATGACAACGTGTCGATCACTAAGAGCGCCACCTCGAGCAACACTTCCTTGGTTACGGTCTCGTTGAGTGGGGATGAGCTGATCCTTGACTATCAGGCGGACCAGAACGGGACTTCAATGGTGACTGTGACGGGAACTTCTAACTCACAGGATGTGAATGCCAGTTTCGTGGTAACTGTAACCGGGGTGAACGACGCACCCTTAATCAGCGACTTGAATGGTACCTCCCTTGCTTATCTCGAGGATGACGGAACCATGATTCTGGACGCTAACGCTACCGTGACTGATTCGGACGGACCCGACTTCAACGGAAGCGTCCTCACGATTGCCTTTGCCGCCGGCAAGGATGCGTCCGAGGACTTTTTGGTGATTCTCGATGATAATGTGACCATGGTGGGGATGGACTCCGCCAATGCTACCGTTTACGATGATGCATGGACTGCCGGTGACGATGGCGGTTCGGGTTTCGCCAGTTGGACGACAAGCGATAACAACGATGGTTCCACCTTGTACGCCGGATACTTCATCGGTGACTCAACTTCCGGTTCTTCAGGCAACATCAATACGACCGGTGAATCCTTTGGCATATACGCTAACCCTCTGGGAGCTTGGGCAAATGCCGAACGTATGTTCGATGCTTCTCTTGGAGTCGGCCAAACGTTTTCGATTCGACTGGCAGTTAACTTTCGCAACGGAGACAAGGGCATCGACTTGTTCGGTCCCGGCGGAAATGGCCAGAAATTATGGAACTTCAATGTCGGGAACAACAGTGGCGACGACTATTATTTCGAAGACAAGATAAATTCTCCTGGTACGAAAGTTTCCCTTGGCTTGGCTTACGAGGCCGATTCGGTTTTCACCCTTTTGTTCGAGCAGAAAGCAACCAATGTGGTCAAGGTGTCGATAGTCCGGGAAACCGCAGCCGGGGGAATCGAGATTCCGATGTTCGAACGCGATTTTGCTCTTGGAACTACAGTCAATGGTTTTGGGCTCTATAATTCGGGTACGAATTCCGGTGATGAAAACAATCTGTACGCAAACTCTATAAAAGTGACTGCGGAACCGACCAGTTCAGCATTGGTTGGCATTACCGGTTCCGACGTTACTTTTGGTGGAACCGTCGTCGGCTCCTTTACGGGGGGCGTGGCAGGTCAGAACCTTGTCGTAACCTTCAACGACAAGGCCAATGCTTCCGTGGTGACTGCCGTCCTGCGGCAGGTCGGATACCGCAACGAGGACATCGGGAACGCAACCCCTGGCGCAAGAGCGTTTTCGATCACGGTTTCCGATGGACTCGGGGGCACTAGCCTTGCTTCGGACGTTGCATTGACGGTAACTGGCGTAAACGACGTCCCCGTTTTCACTAGTTCCGCAGTAACCCTAGCGTTTGCCGAAACCTTTTACAGTTATCAGATCACCTCGAACGACTTGGACGGAAATTCAACGCTAACGCTCACAAACGCAGTCCGGCCTTCATGGCTTGCCTTCAATTCCACTGGACCGGGCACAGGATTACTCTCAGGTACGCCTTTAGAGTCAGACATCGGATCTTATTCGGTGTCTTTACGGGCTTTGGATACCAACGGTACTTCTGCCGATCAGAACTTCACCCTTGTAGTGACGCCTGCCAATTTCCCTCCGGTAATCGAGGTCAATGGGACGGATGTGAGTTTAGCTCTCGTAACCATGCAGGAGGACAACGCCAGCTCTTTCTTGCTTCTCGGATTAACTGCAAGCGACCAAGATGATGACAATGCGACCCTCGTTTGGGCGGTAGACACGACCCCCCCCAATGGAACTGCAACTGTGAATGGAACGGGGCGCAATCCGACTCTTGTCGCCTATGTTCCGGACGGGAACTTCAGTGGTTTCGATGCCTTTGTCATCAAGGTGACTGACGCCAAGGGCGGAATAGATACCATCGATGTGAATGTGACGGTGATTGGGGTGAACGACGCTCCCGTAATCATCCAAGGATCTAGTTTGCCTACTAAGACTGGTGACGAGGACACGATCTTCAGTTGGACTTTCGGTGAGTTGAACGCGACCGACGGTGACATGGGCAATACCTTGACTTGGAGCGTTGATACGAATGCTACGAACGGGGTTGCGATGGTATCCGGAACGGGCTCGAATCCCACGATCTTCAGTTACGTTCCCGACGGCAATTACAGTGGTGGCGACAGTTTCGCGGTACAAGTCTCCGATGGCACTTCAGCGGACACGGTAACCGTAGCGGTGACGGTGAATCCGGTAAACGATGCCCCGGCGATTGTTCAGGGTACTGCTTTGACTGTGACTATGACGGAGGATGACATTGCTTCTTGGGTTGCTCCTGAATTGAACGCGACCGACATCGATTCCGCCGACATTACTTTGACTTGGAGTTTGGAAACAAACGCGACGCACGGGACAGCAACCGCTACCGGTACTGGTTCCAGTCCGACTCCCATTACATATGTCCCCGACGGAAACTTCAGCGGGACTGACTCTTTTGCGGTTCAAGTTTCCGATGGGGACCAGAATAATACCATTATCGTAACGGTGACGGTGAATGGGGTGAATGATTCTCCCGTTCTTTCCGCATCGGAAGACATATCCGTTACTATGGACGAGGGAGGCTATCCCACTGCATGGTTCTCCCCGGAATTGAACGCGACCGACATCGACGTCGGCGATGTCCTGACTTGGTCGGCGTATTACGTTAATCCTGCCGATGGCAATGGCACGCTTACCGTTTCGGGAACGGGTTCAAGCCCATCGGTTTTTTCCTATTCTCCGAATTTGGACTTCAACGGAACAGACGTATTCTACGTCAGGGTTTCGGATGGCAACGCGACCCTTGACACAAAAGTAACGGTCGTCGTGACAGGAAATGAAGAGGGGGCTGCGCCTTATTCCCTGACGGCTCCGGTGACATATACGATAGACAGGAATGCCTCCCTTCATTTTCAGGTTACGGGCGGTGCCCATCTCGCGTCCCCTAGCCCCCGTTTGTCGCTTTTTACGGACAACGTGTACGTGTTCGAGAATAATTCCAATAGTGGGGGTCCACTTTACTTGGGAACCTCTCCGGGGACACCTTACGCAGGCGGAGAAGTTTGGGGTAATGGTGCTAGCGGGAATGATGAATATCTCGTTTTCCAACCTACTTCGGTTACGCCACCGCTTCTCTATTACTACGATGGGAATGATCCGAGCAATATCTTTGCTCCAATCGAAGTGAGGCAATATCAATCGAGTGACGTCTTTGCAGAGGATCCTCTTTCCGACAATGCTTTTGGCGGAACTGTTTCCCTGTTTGGTAATCGCGCGATCCTTGGCGCTACGGGGGTCAGTGTGAATACAGGGGCAGTATATGTCTATGATCGAGATTTGAATGGGACTTTGGTGCAATCCACCAAGATTACTCCCGTCGACCTGAATGCAACTAGCTTGTTTGGCGGTAGTGTAGCTCTCGGAGAAGGCTTTTTAGTTGCAGGAGCTTCCAGGGATTTGGCAGAGGCAGGCAGCGTCTATGTGTATAACTTGGAAAACAATGGTTCTTGGATGCAGAGACAGAAACTTCTTTTATCTACTCCTGTAACTGCCTGGGATTCATTCGGCCAAGCAGTTGCCGTTTCAGGAGACGCGTTGGTCGTGACAGCCACCCAACCCGGCCAATTGGGTAGCGAAGGCAATGGTTCCGCCTATGTCTTTCGCCGTGATTTAGACGGGAATTGGACTCAGGAAGCTATGCTTTCAGCTTCTGATGGCACGATTTTGGATCAATTTGGTTATTCCGTAGCTCTGGATGGAAACCTTACCGTTGTCGGCTCGAAGAAGGCGGATGCCGGAGGTCTTGATAGTGGCGCCGCTTATGTCTTTCATTATGAAGCAAACGGATCTTGGTCTCAGGAACAGAAATTGTCGCCGACGGTCCATACCACAGGAGACGAGTTCGGAACTTCGGTAGCGGTTTTCGGTTCGGTTGCTCTCGTTGGCTCCATCAATGCCGACGGCAATGGAACCGATTCCGGAGCCGCCTATGTCTTTCGCCGAGATTTAAGTGGTAATTGGACTCAGGAAGCTCTACTCGCTCCTCCTGTCGAGGGGATCGTCGGTTTTGGTTCTTCTGTCGCATTGTCTGGGAGTTACGCCCTCGTTGACTCTCGTATTGGAGGAACGGGCGGAGCCTCTTACTTGTATCGAAACGAAGCAAATACGACTTCTTGGATCTTTACCTCCGTGCTGGCTCGCACTCAAGGAGTTTCGCTTGGTACGCAAGGAACGACCGTTGCTATGAGCGGGGACATGATCCTCACCGGTAGCCCGGGCGACGATCGTAACGGTTCGGATGCCGGGGCGGCGACACTGTTCAGAAACCCAGGGTGGGGGAATTATTCTTATCCGATGCTAGCGCCCATTCTTACTCAAGGAAAAAATCTCTTCGTTTCCATGAACGAGGATGGGCTTTGGCCCGTTACCGAATTGAATGCTTCCGACCCCTTTGGTGATTCGCTTATTTGGAGCGTAGAGACGAATTCTACCCACGGTATTGCCACCGTCTCGGGCACTGGAGATTCGCCATCGACCTTCAGTTATTTTCCGGAGGGAAATTATAGTGGAACGGACAGTTTCGTAGTTCGGGTTTCGGACGGGGTAATGAGCGACTTGATAACCGTGGACGTTAATGTGACGGCTCAACCGGATTTCCCCGTATTTGTCTCTACCCCTGTGGAGGATGTAGTCGAGGGAAGTCCTTATTCCTACAATGTGGTCACCTTGGATCAAGATCCCGCATCCACGCTTTCCATTACTGCAGTAGGATCGCTGCCCGCTTGGATGTCCGGAATCTCTGACCAAGGTGATGGAACAGCCACACTTTCCGGGCTTCCGACCGTTGGGGATGGAAATGATACCTATTCGGTGACTCTTCGGGTTACTGACGATACCAATCGCTCGACCGATCAGAATCTAGACATTCGGGTGGCCTTTATCAACTATCCTCCGATCATCACTATTGGTGGGAACGATGGAAGCGAAATAACTGCAACAGTAGTAGAAGACGATGGAAGTTCGTTTGCTCTTTCTTTGAATGTATCCGCCACTGACGCCACTCCTCCTTCAGTGAACTTGAATTGGAGCGTAGATGCGAATGAAACTAATGGGACGGCGTTAGTCTCCGGCAATGGTTCCACTCCCACAGTGACTTATACTCCGTTTCCTGATTTCAATGGACCGGACAGTTTTTCGATGGTGGTTTCCGATGGGGAATTCAACGATACGATTACTGTGAACGTGACCGTACAGGCAGTGAATGATCCCCCCATCTTCACTAGTTCCCCGCCCGTTACCGACGTCAACGAATCCACGACCTTTACTTATTCTGTACAAGTTTCGGATGTCGACGGAGACGTCATTACAATTATCGCGACTGGGTTGCCTAGTTGGTTGGCCTTTAATGATTTTGGTGATGGAACAGCAACCCTTTCCGGTTCGCCCGATTGGTTTGATTACGGTACTTCCTCAGTATTTTTAATTGCAACCGATTCCAGCGGTAGTAGCGCTGTTCAGGATTTCGTCGTTTCAGTGATTCCCAACAACTATCCACCTGTCATTTCGCAAGGCGTCGAACTGAGTGCAGTCATTATGGACGAAGACAGTTTTCCAGCCCCTTGGTTTGCTCCTACGATTACAGCAACTGATAGCGATACGAATGTTTCGAATTTGGTTTGGACTATAAAGCAACAAGCCATTCACGGGAATGCCATCGTAGAGGGAAGCGGTGGTTCTCCATCTACTTTTACCTATTTCCCCGATGGCAACTTTAGCGGACCGGATAGTTTCGTCGTTCTCGTTTATGACGTCGGCGACTCAAACGCCTCTGACGAAATCATCGTACCTGTGACTGTCGAGCCTCAGGACGATTCCCCCGTCTTTACAAGTATCCCACCTGCTTTCGGGCTCAAAGATAACCTCTATACTTACACCATTCAGGCAAGTGACCCCGATGGATTGTCAGGTTTGCAAGTTACTGGTTCTTTTCCTAGTTGGCTTCTTTTGTCGGATTTTGGCGAGGGCAACGCCACTTTGTCCGGCACTCCTTTTAGTGCGGATAGTAATGTAACTGTAAGCCTTCAAGTTATGGATCCCACTGGTCGGACGGATACCCAGACTTTTAAAATAAACGTGATTGGTGAGAATTCGCCGCCCGTAGTAGGAGAAGGCTCGGTAGTGAGCACCTCGATGGACGAGGACGGTAACCCCATTGCTTGGCAACCACCAACTCTTACTGCGACAGATGCCGACGGACATCCTCTTCACTGGAGTCTCTTTGAAGCTCCGACTCACGGGACTTCTGCGGTTTCCGGTACTGGCTCCAGTCCATCGATCTTTAGCTACGTTCCTGATGGGAATTACTCCGGAACTGATAGTTTCGTGCTTCAGGTAACGGATTCAATCGCAACCGCGAGAGTGACGGTTCAAGTAACGATTGATCCGCAACCCGATGCTCCAGTCTTCGTATCTACACCTGATTTGTCTGTTGTGGATGGTGAGAAGTATACTTACGAACTCAATGCGACTGATGCTGATGGTGATTTTGAATTTACCTTTCTTGCCTTGAATTTGCCTGCTTGGTTGACCTTGGTCGAAGAGAATGGAAAAAGCAAATTGGTTGGTGTTCCATCGGTCAGTGACGAAGGATCCAATTTCGTGGAGATTACTGTGAGGGATGACTCCAATTTTAGCAGTTCTCAAGCTTTTAAGGTCGAGGTGGTTGTGCTTAATTATCCGCCTTTGATCACGCTTAATAGTCAAGATACGAACTCTACGACGGTTACCATTAGCGAGGACGATAACGCTTCGATTTGGAGTGCTCAGTCACCCGAGTTGAATGCCACGGATCAAGAAACCAATGCCCTTGCTTGGAGTATTAGTTCCTTTGCCATGCATGGAACCGTAACTATTGCTGGAATCGGAAATACCCCCGATAGCCTTATTTACATTCCCGAAGCAAACTTCTTTGGAAATGATCAGTTTACCGTTCGTGTTACTGACGGCGGAGCCAACGCAAAACCCGAAAAATTTGATGAGGTTACGTTCAACGTCGTTGTTCAGCCCGTTGCGGACGATCCTTCATTCATAAGTACTGCGATTACTGAAATTTCCGACGAAGAGGATTACGTTTACAACATTTCCACCACTGATCCCGACGGTAATCAAACCCTTACCTTATCTTATCAGGGAACACTTCCTCATTGGTTGACTCATTTTAGCGATGAGGGTAACGGCACTGCAGTTTTGCGAGGTCGAGCTGCAGTGGGTGATGAGGAGGCATCCTCCGGCAATCCATACTCTATATCCCTTTCGGTGACCGATGATAGCAATGTGTCCGTTGATCAAAATTTTACCATCAACGTCACTATTGATAATTATCCGCCAGTTATTTTAAACGCTCCCTTTTCCGTAACTATGAGCGAGGACGGGAACCCGATAGCTTGGACATTGCCTCTAGTTTATGCAACGGACCCGGATTCAGAACTCCCGGAGGCGACTGAGCTTACTTGGTCCCTCGGGGTTCAAGCTGCCCACGGTGTTGCTGAAGTCAATGGCACAGGAACTACTCTTGGTAACGGAAACGATACTTTCAGTTATACCCCCGCAGCCAATTACTTTGGAGTCGATAGTTTTATCGTTCGTGTTTCGGATGGACATCGATTTACGGATGCCAATGTTTCCGTTACGGTATCTGCTCGGCCCGACCCACCTGTTTTTGTCTCCGCTCCAGTTACCTATGCTCGTGCGGGCCAGGAGTATCGGTACGATGTATATGTTGTTGATGCTGATGGCGGTGGCCTTTCCTTGCGAGCTTTTGGTCTGCATAAGGATTGGATGAACCTTGATGATTCGAACTCTTCCGTCGGTCATGCTTCCATCTTCGGAATACCGTCTGAAAATATGGTCGGGAATTTGTACCCCATTAGCCTTGTGGCCATTGATCCTACTGGTCGTCTTGCTTTCCAATCCTTCACTCTTGAAGTTGGTCCTGGAAACGTTCCTCCTGTTATTGCTCAAGGCGAGCAACTTTTTGGTAGCATTTATGAAGACAATGCCAGCTCGTGGACTCCTCCCGATTTGAATGCAAGCAATTCCGATGGAGATACGCTGGTCTGGAGCTTACTTCCGGGACAAGGACCTAGTCACGGAACCGCGACGGTCGATGGTAATGGTTCCAAACCCACCACCTTTGATTACGTTTCTGATGCAAACTATTCTGGTCTCGACAGTTTCGTAATCCGTCTCTCTGACGGTTATGCTGAAATAAATGCGACGGTTAATGTGACTGTGCATCCTGTCAATGACTCACCCAAATTGTATGGGACTCCCGTTCTTTCAGCTGTGGAAGGTAAACTTTATTCGTTCGATCTGAATGCTACTGATATCGATGGAGACGCGCTGACTTTCACCTTCGCGGATTCACCTTCCTGGCTAGCTTTTCAAGACTTGAACCAAGGGCTTGTTCGTATTTCTGGAATCCCGCCCATTGGCAGTCGTGGCGACAGTAAGGTCACTTTTATTGCCATGGACGAAGGAAATGCTACCTTCGAGATGTCTTTCGATCTTGTTGTTTCCGATGGTTTGCCTCCCGTGCTCACTCTCTTGGGTGACTCTCTTCTTCAGTTGCCTCAAGGGGAGGCTTTCATTGAGCCCGGTTATATTGGCTCTGATGATTCTGATGGTAATATTACCAGCGAGGTATTCGTGTCGAATCCCGTCAATTCCAATATTCCGGGAACATATGAAATTACTTATTTCTTGTCCGATAAAGCCGGTAATGACGCTGCCCCGCTTTCCAGAGTTGTTTATGTCTCCGACGCTTTGGTAGCACCTGTTGCCCTCTGGGCTAAGGGTGTACCTCTGAATGTTGAAATAAACAACATTGCATTGAGCTCTGATGATTCCGTCTTTTCAGTTGGTTCCTTCCTCGGTTCGGTTCAATTCGGGCAGTCGACCATTCATTCTAGAGGTCTCTCCGATGTTTTCCTTAGTCTTCGTTCATCCGATGGTGCTCCCCTCTGGGCTATTGGTTTAGGTGGTATTGATATTGACTATGGAACCGACATCGTGATTGGTCTCGACAATTCCGCCTACGTCACGGGGTCTTTTCGTGGGGCGATCTCTATTGGTGGGCATTCCTTGATCTCCGCTGGAGGGAGTGATGCTTTCCTTTTCAAGGTGGATTCTCAAGGTTCGGTTATCTGGGCGAAGAGCCTTGGCGGAACTGGCGATGATAAGGGTCTTTCACTTTCGGTATCTTCAGACGGTTCTGTTCTTTGGACTGGTTTTCATTCTTCCGACTCGTCTGCCGATTCTACGAAATTAGAGGATTTTGGAGGTTTGGATACCTTCCTTGCCAAGGTGACCGTAGATGGTTCTTATGCTTGGATTCGTTCTGTGGGGGGATCCGGAGATGATTCAGGCGAAGGCATAGCGGCTGATCCTTCAGGAGGCTCTTATGTGGTAGGTCATGTCTCCAACCAGTCTCCTAGTGACATTTTCCTCATTCGTTACAATGAGAATGGGGAAGTCGTTTGGGCTAAGAACGCGGGGGGGGCATCCTCTGATACGGCAACGGCAATCGTGGCTGATTCTTCCGGGGTGTACGTTGCAGGTAGCTTCCAAGGTTCAGCTACTTTCGAAGGTGTTTCGATTACTTCCGCAGGACTTTCAGATGCCTATCTTGCTAAATATTCGCCCAGCGGCTCTTTGGTCTGGGTTGAAAGTTTTGGTGGGGCTGGAGCAGACAATAGCAGCCATGTTTACCTTGATCCTTTTGGGCATCCCTGTTTACTGGGTTCATTCCAAGGGTCCTTATCTTTGGGGGGGCAAATTCTTGTTTCGGAAGGTAGTCGTGACCTTTTCCTTGCCAAGATTACCGCCACTTCCGGTCAACTGATATGGTCTCGTGGTATGGGGGGAGGCACTCTCGACTCTGCTCACGGATTATCCATTGGCATCGACGGTTCCATTTACTTGGTCTCCCACTATTTGGGGAGTTCTCTGACGATAGATACGCATGTGGTTGCGACATCTGAATCCCATGGTTTCTCACTTCTGAAATTGGGTGCTCCTCATGGATTACCCAGTGCGTCTTTACCGCAATTCAGCACCCTTGTTACGGGGCAATCATTTGGCTTCGATATGAATGGTACAAGTAATTCAGGTATTCCACCTCGTTTTCAGTTTATTTCTGGTCCGAGTTGGATGAATTTGCAAGACCGTGGAAATGGTTCAGCACTTCTTGCAGGGATTCCCCCTTCCGGATCTTCGGGAAGTTACAACGCTAAAATACGCACTACTGATATGCAGGGCGGTACGGTCGACAAATCTATTGATTTTGATGTATTGAAGGGTGAGTCGGAACCAACAGGTTTTGCAGATGAACCTGAAACCTTATGGTTGCAACCAGGTCAAGGTGGAGAGTTCGCTAACGGCGTAGCGGCATCCGGGGATGGCGGTTTCTTCGTTGCCGGAGCATTCACTGGTTCCACTCAAATAGGAGGAGTAATCCTTGTCGCGGAGGGTCGAACGGATTCTTTCGTTGCCAAATTTAATTCTGCTGGGACTCTCGAATGGATCAATCGGTTTGGTGGTCTTGAACAAGACTTCGCTTACGCCGTCGACGTTGACTTGAATGGTGTTGCCTATGTTGCAGGGTATTTTACGGGTACTGCTACTTTTGGATCTCATACCCTTAAAAGTAGCGGTGGATACGATGCATATTTCTTACGAATCGAACCTGACGGTCATGTCACTTGGGCTTTGAGCTTTGGTGGCAGTGCCGAAGATTATGGCAAGGCTGTTCACGCTTCCCCGAACGGTTCAGTTTATCTAGCAGGTCATTTTTCTGATTTTGCGATATTCGGAAATTCTTTTTTGAATTCTAATGGTGGCGAGGATGGATTCGTTGCCAAGATCAATGGATCGAATGGTTCTCTCGAATGGGTCAAAAAGATGGGTGGAAAAAATAGTGACAGAGCCCTTGATTTAACCGAAGACGGCAATAATGGTGTTGCCGTTGCCGGACGCTTTGAAACCGTGGCTACTTTTGGAGACAAATCGATTACTAGTTTAGGTTTCGGAGATGCCTTTCTTGCCCATTATGATGATTCAGGTTCATGCCTTTTCGCTGTTCGAGCGGGAGGAGTCGGAGAAGATGAAGGTCGAGCCGTTGTTCGCTCTTCTTCAGGATCGTATCTGTTTGGCGGAAATTTCCGAAACTCTTCCACTTTCGGTGGACATGCGATCCTTTCTCGAGGTGGTAGTGATGCCTTTCTGGCTTGGATTAGTCCCTATGGCTCCTTTTCTTCTGTAACGTCTTTAGGTGGTGTCTGGTCGGATGAAGTTGTAGACGTAGCCCTGGACGTTTCCGGTAAACCAATAGTCGCCGGTTCTTTTCGTGGTTCCGTGACCTTTGGCTCTAAGACCTTATCTTCTCGTGGAGATAGCGATGCATTCATTGCCAAACTGAGTGATACCAATAGCTCCGTCATGTGGGTCAAGACAGGTGGTGGGGTGGGTGCTGATGCTGCTCGAGCTGTTGCCGTCGACAGTTTGTTCGATAGGATTTGCCTCGCCGGATACGTCTCGCCGGATGCCACTTTTGACAACCGTTCTGCAAGTAATGATACTTCCAGACGTTCCTTGCTCATTGCGGACCTCGGGTATCCATCGGTTGACGATACTAGATTTCGTTCCTATCCCCTCAGGTTCGCTACCGGGGGTGCCTTGTATCGCTATGATTTTGAAAGTGGTCCTTGGGGAAGTCATCTTCCTACAGTTTCTGCCATTCAATTGCCATCATGGTTATCTCTTAAAGACTACGGGGATGGTAATGGGAGTATTTCAGGTGTCGCTCCTTCCGATGCCAATGGTACTTATTCCATCTCGCTTGTTGTATCCGATGAATCCGCTAGATCGGTCTCACAAACTTTTTCACTTGTAGTGGGTTCCAGTAATGGTAGCCCAGTCATCATAGCCTCGCCTCCCACTAGAGCAGTACCTCTTGAAGAATATAGTTTTGACCTGAATGTTTTTGATCCTGAGGGCGATGTCGTTCTTATTTACGGCAATAATCTTCCCTTGTGGCTTAAATTAGTGCGTCACGGCAATGGTACAGCAACCGTAAGCGGTGTCCCCACAAATGCAACCGGTGTCGTTGAACCAATTGAAATAATTGTTACTGACGGTAAGCACGAAACTCGCCTTTCCTTTTCCATTGAAATAGCTTCATCTTGGTGGGGTATATCTGAAACTTTGGGTGCAGGTCAGTGGAGGAAAAATTGGTTTGGAACTTTCAGCCTTTCGGTTTCGTCTTGGGTTTATCACGAAAACTTTGGCTGGGTTTTTGCTCAGGGCAGTGAACCCGATTCGGTCTGGTTCTGGATTGAAGGACGGGGATGGTTCTGGACTAGTGCCCAGCATTGGAACTCTGATATAGGAGAGGGGCATGTTTTTGTATCCGAAGAATCAGCGTGGTTATTTCTTCGCTCTTACGATTCACCCACGAACGCTAAACTCTTTCGATACTCCACCGAAGAGTGGATTCCTCTTATACTTGATTAGAACTTACTGGACTGCATGGATACTAAAATTTCTTTCGAGAAGTAATTAAAAGCAGTATCACGAGTTAGCCCACATCGTCAAAATCTTTGCGACGATTTCTCCTCAATGGCTCAGTACTTCTACGGCAAGTACCAAAATGGTGGCTACTAGAAGCAGGATCGATAGGATGACGCGATCTTTGTGGGTAGTCCTAAAAGGAGCCATTTTTAATCATATATGGCTAAGGCGGGTTCTCCTTGCCCGTCAATTTTGAAACGAGATAGAATTTTTTGATACACATCTTCTTTTCCCAAACCATTTGCTTTTCTTAGGTCGGAAACTGAGTCGGCATGATCTACGAATGTATCTGGCCATCCGATGCGAGTTACAGGTATGTACAGTTCCTTGGTTTGCAATAACTCCAATACTGCGGAACCGAATCCACCTGAAAGGACATGGTCTTCTAGGGTGATGAGGCACTCGCAAGTCTTCGCGTGTTTGATCAAAAGTTTTTCGTCCAATGGTTTTGCGAATCTGGCATTTACTACAGAGGCTTCTAATCCCTCTTCTTCCGAGAGGCGTACGGCAATGTCCAAGGCTTCCTTGACGAAAGGTCCTAGTGCCCAGATGGCAAAATCTTTTCCTGCCCGAAGCACTTCCGCTTTGCCCACGGTGATGGGAGTGGGAGTTTCTTTTAATGAGACACCTTCTCCAACTCCTCGCGGATAACGCACAAAGGAAGGTCCGTCCAAGTCAAGACCCGTAGCCATCATATCTTGAAGCTCGTCTTCATCCTTTGGCTGCATGAGTACTGCGTTGGGTACGCAGCGAAGGTAGGCGATGTCGAAGAGACCATGGTGAGTAGGTCCATCATTGGGAGACAGCCCGGCTCTATCCATGCAGAAGAGGACGGGGAGTTTTTGGAGACAGACGTCGTGAATAATTGGATCGTATGCACGCTGTAGGAAAGTCGAATAGATGGCACAGACCGGTCTCATCCCTTTGGTTGCCATTCCTGCAGCGAAAAGTACGGCGTGTTCTTCTGCAATGCCTACGTCGAAGAAGCGATTGGGAATCGCTTGTTGCAAGGCGTCCAGACCCGTTCCACTAGGCATTGCCGCCGTGATTCCCACGATTCGTTTGTTTTTAATTGCGAGGCTAGCTAGGCATCGGCCAAAGACATCTTGATATTTCGGAGGGGATCCCGGGGCTGTTGGCTTGGATATACCGTTAATAGGATCGAATGGACCGGATCCATGCCACTTCTCAGGCTCTTCCAATGCGACGGGAAAGCCTTTGCCTTTTTTGGTGAGAAGATGCAACACTACTGGCTCATTGGATTCCTTGGCAAATTCGAAAAAGTGAACGAGACTTTTAACATCGTGTCCATCGATTGGTCCGATGTATCGAATGCCGAGCTTTTCAAAAATGCTGGAAGGGGCTAGAAGCTCTTTGGTGTCGCGTTTTGCTTTTGATGCCAGACGGATCAGGGAACGACCGCCGGGGAACTGATTGAGAAAAGATTCAGCGTCCTTGTGCAGCCGTGTATAAACTGGATTGGTAATCAGTTCGTTGAAATAGCGTGCCATGGCCCCTACGTTTTTGGCGATGGACCATTCGTTGTCGTTCAGGATGAGAATAAACCGTTTGGTGGACTCGGCAATGTTGTTGAGAGCTTCCAAGGTGATGCCGCAAGTGAAAGCCGCATCTCCTGCAATGGCTACGACATGTTCGTCGTTACCGTTCAGGTCTCTTGCCACGGCCATGCCCAATGCTGCCGATAGGCAGGTGCCCGCATGTCCTGCACCGTAAGAATCGTGCTCACTTTCATCGCGAGAGAGGAAACCACTGAGACCATCTGTTTTTCGGATTCGATCAAATCTCTCGTCGTTTCGGCCAGTTAATAGTTTGTGGACGTAACCTTGGTGTGAAACGTCCCAGACAAATCTGTCTTTGGGCGAATCGAAGGCAAGGTGCAGGGCAATAGTCAATTCCACTACGCCCAAATTTGGGCCTACGTGTCCTCCATTTGCGGAGGTTGCGGAAATAATTCGGGCACGGATTTCATCGGCTAATGTGACAACTTCCTCATCGGAAAGATTGCGGAGATCCTCCGGAGCAGTGATATTGGAAAGTACTGAGGAATTACTCATTCGTATCTTGCCCCATTGGTTCGGCAATCATTTGAGCGTCTTTTTCTTGGACTTCTTTAATCTTAAGCTCGGCCAGTTCAAGCCTTTTACGACAATCCTTGAGCAGCTTGGCTCCTTCTTCATAACGGTCAACGAGTTCAGAAAGCGGGGCACTGCCACTTTCCATCGATTCGACTAGGCAATCCAGTCGTTTCATGGCTTCCTCGAAACCAATTTCGTTTTCCTCCGGTACTTTTGTTCCAGTGTCAATCATGTAACAAAATTATTTCTCAACTTTAGTGTTGGGCAAATCCTGACCACCTATGCAGTTTCGGGCAATGCTTTTCGCCATCTGTTTTCCATCGACTAAAAGTTGATCTGAGGTTAGTTTCAATCAGCTTATGATTAACGCGTTATCAGTTATTCTTTTGTTTTTAGCTCTTCGAACAATAGTGGAGACTTTTCTAAATCTTCTCAATGCCAACCATGTTTCCAAAATCCGAGGTTCTCTGCCCCAATGCCTGGATGGAATAAGTGACAAGAAGACTTGGCTACGCACCACCGAGTACTCGCTCACTAAAAGTCGCTTGGGTTTATGGGAAGAATGGTATGGTGCCCTCGTGTTCGTTCTGGTCTTGGTTTTCTTTCTGCCTTGGGCCTACTATGTCATTGGTGGAGTTGGTGAAGTTGGTCCATGGCGAGAGGCTTTGGCCGTCTCGGTTATCCTCGTTTTACTTCAAGTTCCTGAACTTCCTTTCGAATGGTATAGTCAATTTCGTGTGGAGGAACGCTTCGGGTTCAACAAGTCCACGATTGGGCTCTGGGTAAAGGATAAGCTGAAAGGAGTCTTGCTGGGGTTTGGTCTAATATACTCGTTGGTGGGAATACTGCTCTTGATTCATCGTGAGTTGAGTCAAGTCTTTGAGAACTCATGGTGGCTTTGGGGATTTGGCGCGTTCTTTGGATTCCAACTCCTTCTTTTCGCTCTTTGGCCAATGTTTATTCTTCCGCTGTTTAATAAACTGGAACCTTTGGAGGACGGGGATTTAAAGATTCGCCTGATGGCTTTGGCGGATAAGGCTGGTTTCCAAGCCAAGACAATAGAGGTGATGGACGGGAGTAAGCGTTCTGGCCATTCCAATGCATTTTTCACCGGTTTCGGTAGGTTTCGTCGCATTGTCTTATATGATACGCTTATTGAGCAAATGGATACCGAGGAACTGGAAGCTGTTCTTGCTCACGAAATCGGGCATTACAAATGCGGTCATGTTCCCAAGCGACTTTTCGTGTCCGCTCTGTTTGGCCTTGTCGTTTTTTGGTTTGTCGCATTTCTGACCGAAGCCCCTTGGTTTTTTGAGGATCTTGGCTTCAATACGAATACGCTTGGCCGATTAGGGCCTGTATTTCTTGTTCTTTCTGTTGCCTCAGGAGTATTTAGTTTTTGGTTCGCTCCCTTTAGTAATTTTCTTTCTCGTAAGCACGAATATGAAGCTGATGCTTTTGCACGTTCCGCGATTGGGGGCCCGGATTACCTTGTAAGCGCCCTTCGAAAGCTTCATGTGGAAAATCTTTCCAACCCTATGCCGCATCCTCTTTTTGCTGCTATTTATCACTCTCATCCCACTTTGCCTGAACGCGAAAGTACTCTTCGCTCGTAGAGATAAACTTGGCTGACGACATATTTCCTATTGTCCCGAAAGGTTTTACTATTTTACTTGCAGATACATGAATTTTCTTGTCATTCCAGTTTTACTGAGCTTGGTTTTTTGCCCACTTCATGCTTTTTCTGATAAAGTGGTGGATGCTTCGTTAATGGTATTAGGCAAGGATCGACTTTGGTATTTCGACCTCCATCGCAAACCCTTCACAGGCAAAGCTGAGTCATTCCACGAAAATGGAAAGAAAAAGTTTACTGCAAATTACTTATCCGGTGTTTTCGATGGCGAAGTGTTGGGATGGTTTGCCGATGAAAAGCCCTCCAGCAAACAAACATTCTTAAAAGGAAAACCCCTTGGTTTGTCCCAGCTTTGGTTTTCGAATGGGGATTTACGAAAAAAAGCTAGCTTCAAGAACGGTCTTCTAGATGGAGTGGCCTCGGAGTGGCATGAAAACGGAAAACTCAAGGAACAAGTCACTTTTATTAAAGGAAAGAGAACCGGGGACTATAAGGCATGGTTCGAAAACGGTGTGATACGAGTGGAATGTGGCTTTAGGAAAGACCGAAAGCATGGATCCGAAGTGGAGTGTTCTGTTGACGGATCAACTTTGCGCAAGGCGACCTACGAAGACGGTAATCTTCAAGGTGAATTGAATGAATTTTTTCCCAACGGCAAAAAACGCATTTTAGAAAACTATAAGGATGGCCTTAAAAATGGTCCCGTTCGCGAATGGTGGGCCAATGGGAAAATAAAATTAGAGGCTACCTATGTGGATGGCAGGCATGAAGGTGTTCACGTTGCGTGGCGAGAGGATGGATCAAAACGAGCCGAAGGCATTTATGCAGATGGGAAACTAAATGGTACACTGCGTGAGTGGAATTTGGACGGAAAGCTTATCTACAAGTCAAACTTTATGGATCATAAACTCCACGGTGAATATTTTCGCTGGAATGAAAATGGTGATCTTGTTATCCGGAAAGTTTTTGAAAAAGGGCGAGAAGTAGCTCGGGAGCTTGGACCGGGTGCTACTGATGAATTGAAAAAGGGAGAAAGCGCTCCCAAGGATTGAACTTATTTCGAATGTGTTTCTCGGTTCTTCGCTTTAAATAGCTTTGCATGTGCCAACAATCCTATTGTGACTCCTATAATATTCATAATCAGATCTCCCACCGAGGGAAAGCGTTTTGGAACGAAGTATTGCCCCATTTCATTTAGGACGGCATAGGTAAATGAAATCCAAGCGGCCGCTACTGCCCACTTAGTACCTGCCTTGGGACCCCCAAGATACCAAGACCATAGCCAAGCGAGTACTGCAAATAGTGGAAGGTGGCTCAAGTCTTGAGCCCAGTAGGGATATCCGAAGAGCTCTTCGGCAAACCTTTCCAGGAACTCCGGTCCGTCCGCTTCGCGAATGATGTCGGCTTTGGGGATTCCCGTAAGGAGTTGAAGAAACAGTAAGTATCCTATGGGAAGCGCTGCCCAAGTACGCTTTTGGGGTTTCTTTGTCCAGAACTCTAGAATATTTCGTAGCATCGGGTTGCCATTTCGCCTAAACTTCGTTCCAAGGCAACTTGATATCCAGTCTTTAGCTTGATTCCTTGGTCTGTCCTGCTTATTAAAATTTTTAGTATCGTTCACATTATGCCTATTTACGAATTCTATTCTCCCGATTCTCGAAAAATCTATTCTTTTTTCGCTCGTTCGCTATCTTACTCTGAAGAGGTCCCTCTTTGCCCAGACGGAAAAAAATATCGTATGCGCAAAGTAATTTCAGGTTTTTCCATTACCGGGAAAAGGGAGGAACCCGAGGAAATACCACAGGTTCCGAATGATCCCGAAGATCCTTTTGCCGGGATGGACGAATCCAAAGCACAAGCGGCCATGCAAGAATTAGAAGGGGCTATCGAGGGTATGGATGAAGAGAATCCCGATCCTCGCCAAATGGGTCACCTTATGCGTCGTATGTGCGATTTGACTGGCGAGAATATGGATGAGTCGATGGAGGAAGTTGTTCGCAAGTTGGAGGAAGGCATGGATCCTGACGAATTGGAGGATCGCATGGGTGATGCCTTCGGTGACGATGCCGCAGAAGGAGCTATGCCTGGACCCAGTTCAGATTCAGGAGATGGTGATGAATCAGGAGCAAAGTCTAAACTTCGAAGGCTGATGCGTCGCCCGCTAGTTCGTGATCCTGAACTTTATGAATTCTCCGACTACTTGGCTAAATGAGATATCGGGGTATCTTTTTTTTAATTTTTTCTATATTTTCGCTTTTTGTTTTAGGTTGTGGATCGGATACGAAAATACAACCTGTACCAAAATCCGAATGGAAGGGAGATGCTTCAGAGTTCACTGAGAACTTTGAGTTTCGGGTGGTAGCTGATGATTCGCTCTTGTATGAAAAAATACAAGATGCTCCCTTTTCCGGAAGATTGGAAAGAAAAGAGGCTAACGGTGACCTATCCAAGGAACATTATTCGAAGGGCCTTAAACACGGTTTGCAAGTTAAGTATTCCTTAAGTGGCGCCCGCTCAGAAGCCTCTTTTGTGGACGGCGTACTTCATGGTGATGCATTGACTTATGACCGCAAAGGTCGTGAAAGAACTCGCATACATTATGTTCGTGGAACTTTAGCGAGATTGCGGTCTCCCTCCGAAGCCAACGGCAGCAAAACCGATTGAGCAGCGAAATCTATCCTTTTCGTTTTCTTGGTTTGGCGAATTCTCTAGTAGCTCTTTTCGCCGCTCTTTTCCTACTACCTTCTGATGCGTTTTCATCCTCTACCAATGGAAGAAAAATATAGAATGTGGTGCCTGCACCGATTATGCTTCGGAAACCGATCAACCCCTTGTGGTCTTCGACGTAGAGTTTTGCATTGTATAAGCCAAAACCCGAACCAGAATCGGATTCCTTAGTAGTGAAAAAGGGATCCAGAATCTTGTCGAACAGTCCTTCGGGTATGCCTTCTCCATCATCTTTTAACGCTATTTCGGCTCCTAGAACAGGGGCTGTTCGGGATCCTTTGTAAGCACCGTCCATTATCTTTTCACCTCGCTTTACTCGGCGAAGGGAAATCTTGAGACGTCCCGTTCTACCGATGGCGTCTCTGGCGTTGATGGCGAGGTTCAGAATGACTTGTCGAAAACCGGTTTCTTCCAGATAAGCGGGGAGGGTCTCAGAACCGAAATCCGTAACGACGCGAGCGCTTCTCGGAATAATTATGCCCACAAGATCCATCTGGTCTTTGAGTAGTAAGCGTAGGTCGTGTACTGCTCTAGGGGTGGAAGTTTCGCGATGCAGGTCGATGATTCGGCGAACCAGTTTTTGGGCTTGCATAGCGCTTTTCTTGATTTGGCCCATTCCGTTTGCCATCGGGTCGTCTTTTTCAAGCATTCCATGGTACAGTTCGCTAATCGAAAATATGCCTGCCATGAGATTGCTGAAGTCATGGACCAAACCGTTTGTTAAGGTCGCCAAACCCTCTCGCCATACTGAGTGCGAAAGTCGGTGTTCGGCGATGGATTGTCTGGTGACGTCCAAAAATACCCCATCATAGCTTAGCAGTTTACCATTTGAAGTTATGCTTGGCGTCCTGATGTCCATAAGGTAGATCGTCTGGCCGATAGGTGGAATCTTGATCCGATAGATAAAACTAAACGTTTCTTGTTGCTCACTGTGCTCATTCAAGCGTTTTAGGTAATATTCCCTGTCTTGTTCTAAAATGAAGTTCAGGAATAATCCGCCGTTGCGAAGAAACCCTTCGTGGTCATTTGGGAAGAGATTCTGAATCCCTTTGCTCAGATAGCTAAACGAGAGATCGGGACGTTGAGTGAAGAAAATACCTGGAAAGTTTACCAAGTAGTCCGCCAGACGGGCTTCCGCCTTTTGCAGACGAAGGAAAATTGCCGAGAATGTCCGAGGGTCATTGGGTATATCTCCCACAAAAGCTTTTTTGAGGGATTCTTGGGGGGAAAGGCATGGACTCATCACCACTGACGAAAAACTATCATAAGGTACGCAATTGACTTGAATTCCCGAGGCTGTGGCAATTCCTTCGGCAATCAGCGGCAAAAAGCATGTGAATTCCCGAGCGTGAAATCGAGAAGGTATTATGTCTTTCCATCCTGGTTCTCTTTCCAGTAGCAGGGAGCGAAGTTTTAGCCCATTGCCTTCGCCTTCCCGTAAACCTAGCCAATCTCCAAAGGAATCTTGATGCCTAATGATTTTTCCTGCCTTGTCGATGGCGATCTGGGTGTTCTCAAAGGGTGGTGGTTTCAAGCTGTTTACTTTGTAATATTATTTCCTATCATAAACTCTCAGTGAGGTTGATAGGCAAGGAAAAGACTCGCTTGTTATCCTTTTTTTGGGGTAGGGCGGAAAAATATGCCTTGTAAGTGTTACTTCTACCTTCCTTTGTGTTTTCGAAACTTTGTTAATGTCTTTATAGCAAAGGCTTACCACGCTGCTCAATATGTTGGCGCGAGGATTGCAACGTGTGCGTCGACATGGCAGAACTCCTCGACAGTCTTTATAACCAAGAAAACTATCTCATCTCGAAGAAACTTCTCGACGCCACCCATCTTCGGCACGAGGCGCTTTCGAACAATTTGGCAAATGTAGAGACTCCTGGTTTCAAGCGCAGGGATTTACCCAAGACTTTTGCGGTAGAACTTCGTCGTGCAGTGGAACGGAAGGATTTTCGTCGGGTCAAGGCTTTGTTGCCTCGTAGTCTTGAGGACAGGCAAGCCAAGCCCGTTCGCATGGACGGAAATACCGTTCAATTGGACGAGGAAATGTTAGCAATGAATCGGAATGCACTTAATTACGAATATCTCAGTCACGCAGTCGGTGGTTCGATTAAGGCACTGAATTTAGCAATCAGAGGGCGAATTTAATGATTTTCCCGTTTGTTCACCACAACTTTCATACTAGCCGAAAAATCAAATTATGGGCATGAATCTTATACCAGGAGTGGAGTCCACCGGAAGCGCTCTCTCCGCGGAAAAAATCCGCTTGGAAATTATCGCTCAGAATGTAGCGAATGCCAATACCACTCAGGATGCCAGCGGTAATGTTTATCGTCGCAAGGAAGTGGCTTTTGAGGAATACGTCTCCTCTCCAGAACGTCGTATCCCCGGCTATGTAGATGAAAACCTCTATCTTGGCGTAAAGGTTTCTGACGTGTATGATGACATGACTCCCGGTCGCATGATTTACAACCCCGGCCACCCTCATGCCAATGACGATGGAATGGTTCAAATGCCAAATGTCGATATTTCTCGTGAAATGGTAGACCTTATAAGTGCATCCCGCGCGTATGAGGCTAATCTCACGGTGGTGAAGACATCTCGTCGCATGGCCCAACAAGCGATCGCAATCGGAAGGTAACACTCGGGACAAACTTTAATTTTCATTGTTATGAACGAAATTGCATCACTTCCAAGTATGTCGGAACTGCTTTCGCAGAATCCTAATTTGAAACCCAACGCTTCCCTCGACCGCTTCATGCAGTCTAGTGAAATTGGATCCAACCTCGGTTCTGAGTCCTTGCAAAATACTGGAGTGGCGACTGGAGTTGACGCCATCGACGTCGATCCCGTCAATCGGGTAACTGCACCTGGTTTTGCGGACATGTTTGAGAAGTTCATCAAGGGTGTTGATCGAAAGAAGAAGGTTGCCGCTAGCGAGGTACAGGATCTGATCTTGGGGAAGTCCGACAATATTCATGAAGCCATGGTCAAAGTTCAGGAAGCGGGAGTTGCCTTTAATTTAATGATCCAAGTTCGTAACAAACTTGTGGAATCCTACAAGGAACTTATGCGCATGCAGGTCTAGCTCTATTGGACTCTCTTTAATTTGTCTTAAACTTTAAGCACAGTTGCACTTTATTATATGAAAGAACGCTTTGATAAATTTTTGGAAATTTGGACCCGAGTAAGCACAGGTCAGAAAATTTCTCTCGTCGTTGCCGTCTTGGGGATTATTGGTCTAAGTGTCGGCATTATGAGCTGGACTTCTGGCGGAACGAGTATGCGTCCCCTAGTGAATGGCGCTGATTCCAAGGACCTGAGTGAAGTTGTTGAATTGCTAAAGAGCAACCAAGTCGAGTACGAAATAAGTGAGTCCGGGGACTCGATCTTAGTTCCTGAAGATAAGCGCGCTCAAATGCGCATGGAGATGGCGATGAAGGGTTTACCCAAAAGTGGCGATGTCGGGTACGAAATTTTCGACGAGGGTAATTTCGGCATCAGTGACTTTGTTCAACGAACTAATTATACACGTGCAATTCAAGGAGAATTGGCTCGAACCATTTCGGCAATGGATGCAGTCCGTTCGGCCAAGGTTTTTGTTGTTCAACCTGAGAATAATCTCCTTTTGAGTGAAGACCCCAATGATAGACCCAGTGCAACCGTATATGTAGATACTGGTGGAAATACCTTGGACAAGTCCCAAGTCAATGCCATCCAATTTTTAGTAGCTCGTGCTTCCAAGGGAGTGAACAAGAGTTTTGTTACTGTTGTGGATAATCAGGGCAATACACTTTCCGATGAAGACGATGGTGGTGGAGTTGCAGGAGTTGCTGGTCAAATGATGAAAGCTTATGAGGCGCAGGAACGCCGCTTGGAGACTAAAATTGAGACTATGTTGAGCAAGATCGTTGAGGGTGGGGTAGTGGCCCGAGTCTCTGTGAATCTTAACACCGAGTCATTGACTTCACTGGATGAAAAATTCGACCCTGAAGGGCAAGTTCCGCGAACGACAACTACAGACAAGGACGATGCTACCACTGTAGAGACTCAGCCTCAGAACACCGCCACCGGCATGGGTGCCAATGTTCCGAACGTAAGTCAAGATGCCACCCAGCAGGATCCGATTATGGCCGAGAGCAAAGAAAAGCGTGAATCGAAGACTACTGATTTCGAAATAAGCCGTACCGTGAAGGAAAGCGTTCAAGAACCCGGCTCGATTATTGGCCGAAGCGCTGCTGTTCTTATCGCAAGAGGGGAGCAACCTCGTACTGAGGATGACATGACCAAAATTAAAGAGTCCGTAGTCAATGCGATCGGGGTTCGTTTCGATGAAAAAATAGGTATCACCGAGATTCCGACATATGTGACAGTCCATGAAGTTGATTTTGTTTCCTCCGCCGGAGGACTTGCTGGAGAAACACTCAATGAGTTTCAAAACTTCATGGATACTTGGGGACCTCACCTGAAAAGTCTTCTCGGTGTGGTTCTCGCCATTGCGATTTTGATTGTTTTCGCCAGAATGCTTAAGAAGTTTAAGGCTAGCGATGCAGAGGTCCAAGTGCTCGACGAAGTAGATGCCGACGCACTTGCAGGTGCCCGCTCCCTAGGTGGTGGGTTAACTCCAGAATTACTTAATGATTTGATACAGGAGAAGCCGGATAATGTGGGCACCGCCTTAAAGCGATACTTGGAAACAGGTGCTAGTTAATCGTTTAAAGTTCTATCGGAATAGCTAAAGGAGACTGGTAAATGGACGCAGAGGTCGAAGAGGAAGAAAGTATTCAAGATCGCTACACGCGCATGTCGCGAATACAGAAGTTGGCTTTACTCATGATAGCGTTGGGTCCACAAGCCTCGGCTACCCTGTTGAAGCGCTTTGAGTCGAAGGACTCTGAGAACATCTGCAAGGAAATCGGAAGTTTTCCTATAGTTGATCAAGAATTGCAGGATTGTGTGCTGGATGAATTTTCGGAAATCATTGAATCGAGCGTGAGCTCAAATCTCGGTGGGATGGCTTTCGCTCAGAAGACTTTGGAGTTAGCACACGGAGATTATCGTGCAAACAATATGATGAACCGTATTTCGCCTGTTCGGGATTCTCTCGATTTCATGGACGACGTAAATGAGATGGAGTCAGGTCAAATATACAATGTTCTTCGCTTTGAACAACCCCAGACAATCGCTTTCGTTTTGGCAAACGTTGATTCCGATAAAAGTTCCGAAGTTTTACTTATGATGGCTCCCCACATTCAGGAGCAGGTGATTGAACGTGTAGGTTCGATGGAGACTACTCCAACGGAGCAAGTTCAACTCGTGGCCGACACCCTTGGCCAGAGGATGAGTAAGAAAGAACAGTCACCACGTGTAAAAACTGGTGGAGTTAAGGCAGCGGCCGATCTTTTGAATTGGTTTGATAAAGAGGATGGTAAGGAACTTTTGAAAAACCTCGAGAAGCGAAACCCAAAACTTGGTTCATCAATTCGGCAGCGGATGTTCCGTTTTGAGGATTTGGTGCGTCTCAGTCCGGGTGATGTTGGCAAAGTTGTTAAGGAAGTCGACCAAGATGATCTTATCGTAGCCCTGAAGAACGCCTCTCACGAACTGAAGAAGCTTATTTATACGACTATGTCCAAACGTGCGGTTGAGGCTTTGGAGGAACAACTCGAATTCCTTGGGCCGAAACGTCTTTCCGAAGTCGAGTCAGCGCAGGACCGAGTTATTCAAGTTGTTCGCGAACTTGAGGAAGATGAGGAGATCATCTTGGATACTGGGGGAGGCGACGTTGTCGTACAGTAAGGTTATTTCTTTTCCTGAAGCCCCGAAGGCGTTTACGGTCGGTTTTGTTGGTGATCCTCCTGTTCCTGCTGGAGACTCTGCCGAAAATTCTCGAATTGCCTTAGAGCAAGGGAAGTCCGAAACCACAGCATTCTATCAAGAGGAGATTCGGAAGCTTCGCTCCGAGTTTGGTCAGAGGCAGATGGACTTACTCTCGAACACCCAAGCTAAAGTTGAAAGCGTATTGAGCGAACTTGATCGTCGTTTGCCTGATTTAGTAATCGGTATTGCTGAACGGGTTCTGGGACAGACCCCATTGGATCGAGACACCGTGGAATCCATCATCAAGAATATGGTGGCAGAGTATTCGCATGATGATGAAAAGCTCGAAGTATATCTTTGTGCGGATGACTTAAACCTACTCAAGGCTTTTGCTCGAGATGAAGATGAATCTACTCCAACCGAGGGGGAGAGCGAAGAAAGCGGTTTTGCTGGAGCTATAGCAGGCATTTTCGAGGGACTGGACGGAGATGACGCCTTGCTCGAAGGCTATCCGAATGTTAGTTTTCATGAAGACCCCACACTTTCCCGTGGCGATTGCCAAATCAAAAGTCGTTTTGGCCTTCTCGATGGTCGTATTGCTACAAAACTTCGCAAATTTGAGACTGAACTCAAGGGAGAATGATTGCTTCCATTAGTGAGCGTTTCGATTTGATGGAGTCTGGAGTTCAAGGGGCTCGTCCGGCTGATAAAGTGGGATCCGTTCGGCGCGTCACCGGACTAATTATTGAGTCTGAGGGACCTGAGGTGAGCATCGGCCAAACCTGTGCCATTACCTCTTCACGCCACGATGAGCGTACGGAGGCTGAGGTTGTTGGTTTTCGGGATAATATGGTTCTTTTGATGGCTTTGGAAAGTGTTCACCGTATTCATCCCGGTTGCCAGGTGACGGCGAAACCGAACAGTAACGAAGTGCCTTCCGGTTCTGCTTTACTGGGACGAGTAATCGATGGTATGGGGCGTCCACTTGACGGCAAGGGACCTTTGCGAGCCAAATCTCGTGAAGGATTTTTCGCCGAACCTCCGAATCCTCTTTCTCGTGCTTTGATAAGGCAGCCTTTTGGTACGGGAATCAAGGCGATAGATTCTTTTGTTCCTCTCGGTCGTGGTCAGAGGATCGGTATTTTCGCTGGTTCCGGAGTGGGTAAATCAATCTTGCTTGGCATGGTTGCTCGTGGATCTGAGGCGGACATAAATGTCATTTCTTTGGTCGGAGAACGTGGTCGTGAGCTTAGAGAATTCGTAGAGAACGATTTGGGTCCTGAGGGCTTGGCTAAATCAGTTATCGTGATTTCCACTTCTGATCAGCCCGCCCCCATGCGTATTCGAGCCTCCATTCTTGCGACTGCAATAGCGGAAGGTTTTAGGGATGAGGGCTCGAACGTTCTTCTATTAATGGATTCCGTGACTCGTTTTGCCATGGCTCAGCGAGAAATTGGTTTGGCAGTCGGCGAACCCCCCGCCTCTCGTGGATATGTCCCTTCTGTCTTTTCAATTTTGCCTAGGCTTTTGGAACGAACGGGAATGAGTGAGGCAGGTGCAATTACTGCAATCTATACTGTTCTGGTGGAGGGCGATGATATGAATGAGCCTGTTGCTGATGCAGTCCGCGGTTTTTTGGACGGCCACATTGTTCTCAGTCGCAAGTTGGCTAACGCCAATCATTTTCCTGCCGTTGATGTCTTGCGCAGTGTTAGCCGCTTGGATCGGGCAGTTTGTACAGAGGAAGAAATGTCCCTTATTTCTGAGGCTCGCGACTTACTCGCTCTTTATCGGCATAATGAAGACCTGATTAATGTCGGTGCATATGTGAAGAATTCAAATCCCCGCATCGATCTTGCCATCGAGAAATATCCTGGGGTGGAAAACTTCCTCAAGCAACGCTACGATGATCTCCAAACCCGCGATGACGCCTTTCGTAATCTTTCGGCAATATTCTCGTGAGAGCTTTTCATTTTCGTTTGCAAACCTTGCTCAACCTTCGAGAGATGGCTCGTGAAGAAGCGTTGTCCACTTATGCGAGTGCCATACGGCAAAGAGAGTTGAATGAAGAAAAACTTGCCGATTGCAACAATACTTTGGATGAGTTGCGCAAGGCAGTTGCTACTCGTAGGACAAATCGGTTTACCGGTGCCGAGCAAGCCAACTTTCAGCAGGCTGTAAA
The DNA here is from genome assembly GCA_002730975.1 of Opitutia bacterium. Taxonomy (GTDB): domain Bacteria; phylum Verrucomicrobiota; class Verrucomicrobiia; order Opitutales; family Seribacteraceae. The sequence goes on along the minus strand of PCBO01000062.1, from coordinate 73,917 downwards.
TCTTGCAAAAGAACGGTTGCTACTACAACGAAACAAGGTGAACCGTGCCAAGCAAGTTGAGGAAAATACCAGAATGTCCTACGTTAAGGCGGATGGAGACGAGAAAAGTTTAATTAACCTTAAAGCTCGTAGAGAAGAAGACCACTTTCATTTTGAATTAAAAAAAGAGGAACGCGAACTTGAAGACGTGATCGGAGCCAGATACACTCTCAAACCTACAACCTGAAACTACCTATGAATATACCGCCAGCTATAATTATCCTCGTAGCCGTCCTTTTATCGTTTGCCGGATCTGGTACTCTTGTTATGATGAATAAAGATGCTCTGTTCAAGGAAAAGCCTGAAATCAAGGCCGAGTTCTCCAGTGTGGAGTTCGATGCGGACGATACCAGTTATTCTCCGCAAGAAACTCATTCGATGAATCAACTCTCCAAGGAATTGAATGCCCTTAGGGAGGAATTGCTAGAACGTCAGCGAGAGCAAGATGCCCGCGAATCAGCTATTGCTTTAGATTTTCAAGAGCTAGGAAAGCAGCAAAAAGAGCTTGAAGGTCTGAGGTCGAACTTGAGGAACGAGATGAAGATTTATCAGGATCAGCAAAATACGGAGTTAGGTGGGGAAGGTTTAAAAATCGCGAAGGAGGCTGCTAAACGGTGGATTGAACAGGGTCCCGAAGTGTCGACTAAGGAGTTGCAACAATGGAATTTGAACGGAAAGTTCGAGGAGGCTTTGACGATTTTTGAACTGATGAAAGCCGAAGATAAAGCTCCCATGGTCGCTTTTATGCACAATAGCGACGACGATGATCTTATTCAGTTGGCCAATGCATTGACCATGCGGGATCGTACTTTAGCCCCTACGGGCTTAGGGACTGGTGCTAATTGATAGGTTTCCGTTGTGCAAGTTTCTCCTTCAAGTATCGCTGTAAACTCGGCATCCCCAGGACCTGCCTCGCCTCCTGCCTCGCAAAGCTCCACGGTAGGATCATTCGGTAGCTTTTGGTTACCTGGAGATGCAGCAGCAATGAGTGCTCGTGGACGGCAAAGGCAAGCCGGAGGGACTCAGCAAGGAAAGAGTGGTGCTAGCACCGAGCGAGCAGTTACCAACCTTAAGCAAACTCTACACAGTGTTCGTGCAACAACAAATCCTACGTTAGCTCCATCTAGTGATAAAGCTCTTAATTCTCCCAAGCAAAAGTCTGTTGGCATTCTCCAGCGAGACTCAAAACTTTTATCTGAAATTCCAAAATCGAAGCTTCATCCAGCTAGACTGCAGGGACAGATGAATCGTGGGCTCACCGCGATTCGGCCAGCTGACACCTTATCCTCGAGCACACTCGTCAAGGCACGAAGTCCGATGCAAGAACCTAGTTCGTCTGAAAAAGGGGATAGGTATTGTCACCCTGATCGCCAAGGGGATACGAATGATGGGAAGCGGCATGGCGCGAAACGTGCTCAACACATTAAAGTGTCCGATTCAACTTCCAACAAATCCACGAACAAAGTGATCGATCGATTTGAGTTCCAAGGCATTGCCGATGATAAGGTGAGTCGCACCGACTCATCCCTGCTAAGTCAAACTCAGTCAGGCAAAATTTCCGTACCCGAGCATTTGCGACCTGTGTTGCCCGTCCTTGCGGCACGATTGGCATTGCTTTCACGGGATGGGCGTCGAGTTGCCCGTTTTGCTTTGGATTTGCCCGGAGGTAGTAAACTCAGTGTTAAGGTCGAGCTTACTGGTAAGAAAGTTCGGGTAGCTTTCATTTCCCCGGATCAAGAATTACGGAAATCCCTTCGCTCGGGATCGGGACCTATCTCAGATTCCTTGGCAGCCTTTGGTTTTAGTTGTGAGGGTTGCCTAGTGGCATCGAGTTATCACGAGCTTGGAGATTCCGTTTCCAAAGCAGCTTAATTTGAATTTCATCCTAATTTTAAAATTTAGTTTTATTCCAAATGATTGATTCAGCGTTAACAACACCTAGAACTGACTCAAATCCTCGTACAGACGCGTTCTCTGGTAACCCTTCAAGCAGCAGTAGCAATACCATGGGCATGGAGGATTTTCTTCAGTTGCTCACTACTCAAATTGCCAACCAAGACCCTCTCGAACCGATGAAGGATACTGAGTTCATTTCTCAGATGGCGAATGTGGCATCGCTGGAGAATCAACAAAAGTTCACACAAAGTTTTACGGAATTTGCCGAATCCCAAAGCCAAGTCGCTACTCAAGCCTATCTTGGCCGCAAGGTAACGGTCGAAACTGACAGTGGTGAACGAAAATCTTCAGTTGCTGAAGCCGTGGAGCGTTCTGATGATGGACAAATTACGGTAACTGTTGATGGCAAAGCGTATCCCATTTCAAATATTGTCAGGGTTGAACTGGTCGACGAACCAGTCTCTAAGTAATTTCATTCATACTGTTCGAATCCACATGATATTATGATAGCTTCCTTGCACAACGGTGTCTCTGCCTTGAAAAGTCTTACGCAAGGGCTTCAAAACTTAGGGAACAACATTGCTAATGTTAACTCTTTAGGCTACAAGTCTTCTCGAGTAAATTACTCCGACAATTTTTATCTTCACGTTCAAGATGCTGAGTCTAACGGTGATGGTGGTCCTCGTAATCAAGTACAGCAGTTTGGTACCGGCGTTGGCGTCGCCTCGGTTAGTTCAAACTTTAATCAAGGCACTATAGATGTTACGGGTCTTGATCTTGACTTAGCGATTGAAGGAGGCGCACTTCCTAACGCAGGTGGTTTTTTCGAGGTTACCGATCCTGCAACTGGCGAGTTGTTCTACACTCGTGCGGGTTCATATGAAACAAACATAGCTGGTGCGGTAGTGACCCGAGATAGATTTCGCTATCAACTTCAAGGTCAAGACGGCGGATTGCTTCTTGGACCTCAGAATGGCGAAACTATACTGGCTCGTCGAGTGGAGGAAGATGGCAAAGTCAACCTTCTCGTGAATAAAGATGGCCAAGACACTCTACGTGCCGCTGGTCAAGTTAAGCTCGTCAACTTTTCGGCACCGCAATACCTACGCCGTGTCGGTAATGGTTATTTTTCAAACGGTTTGGCGGGTCAGAATATAGCAGGACAGTTGGATAATCCTGTGCCGACTATTGGATCCAATGGCAAAATTCGACAATATGCTCTTGAACTTTCGAACGTGGATCTCACTAACGAGTTTGCATCCATGATCACCCATCAACGCTCTTTTCAAGCTGGTTCCCGAGTTGTCACTACATCAGACATGATACTCTCGGAAGCCATTAATTTGAAACGATAATCGAATATTTAACCTAGGTCTCGTTATGTGTGCACAAATTGATGAACTCCCTGATAGTCATGACGCTCCTGCTAAAAGCGGCGGCGGTAATTTGATTCCTGTGATAATTGGGGTATTACTTGCTGTAGGATTATCTGCTGGAGCCACTTTCATCATGATCAATTCCCTCAAACCTGAAGAGACTGTGAAACCTATAATCACTGAAGGTGGTCAGCCATTGGACATCGAGCCATCAGGAGATGAAAAGTTCTACGAACTTAATGATTTGATCACTAATCTTGGTGGACCAGTAAAGGCTCGATACATCGATGTTCAGCTCAAAATGGAAGGTCTGGCAGGAGACTTCGAAAAAATTCTCGAGCAAAATGAACATCGCATCAGGGATAAGGCACTCACTATTCTCGGCAACTATACTTACGAAGATGCACAGCTTGATGGATTTCAGGAGCGGGTTCGCATTGATCTTAAAAAAGGTTTTTCCGGTGTTCTGCGAAAATATCGTGATGGTGAGAGCGATCTGATTCGGCAGATTTACTTTACCCAATTTGTTATCCAATAAGTAACTAAGTCATACTCTTCTAGGTTTGACCTAAGCATTCTATACTATTTAGACCGATGTCCAACGATCCATCACTCGAAGATGAAAGCTTCGACATAAGCGAAATCGAGGGAACTGGAGTAGGGCAACCCATCTTTCGTTGTGACGGTGAGCGTTTTGCTGCCGACGCCGAAGTCAAAGTAAAGAAATACGATTTCACCAATCCTATCGTACTTACCGAATCAGATTTAACAAAACTGAAGACCAAGAGTGAGCAATTTGTTTATTACTTGGCAGGGCATCTATCGATGTTTCTTCGAACGGAGTTCAACCTTACTCTGGACGATGTTTCGGAGGATTTGTACAGTAATTTTACTCAGTCGGTGAAAGTGCCTTCATGCGTTACACTCTTTAAAATTCAGGAATTAAACGGAGTTTGCCTACTTGACGTTAATTCACACCTTGCGTCGACAGTCGTAGATAGAGTGTTGGGAGGGCGTGGTTCTACTACTCCTGAGGAACGTGGACTGACTGATATTGAAAAAGCTTTGGTGGATGATTTTAATGTCATTATTTTAGAAGAGTGGTGTAAGCAGTGGCAGGACCTCATGACTCTTCACCCATCGATCATTGGCAATGAGACTAGCGGTCGGTTTCTGCAAACGTCTCCATCTGATGCAATGATGTTGATCTTGAATATGGAAGCTTCATTCGGAGATGTTACGGGACCAATTAGGATCGCCGTTCCTTATTATACCCTCGAGCCCTTGATTAACCGAATGCTTGCCCCGGATAAAACTTTAGAGCAAGCTTCGGCCAAACCTGCTCGATGGCAAGATGTCTACGATGACATACTTGTCCCATTGTCGGCTGAGTGGGATGCTTTTGAGCTATCCGTCCGAGACTTGATGGCACTGCGCGTCGACGATGTCGTAGAAATGCCTACTCGACTGATCAGCGAAACTAAAATTAGAATTGAAGATCGTACATGTTTTGTCGGAGAAATCGGACTGGAGGGAGAACAAGTTGCCTTTAAGGTCAACGAAAGTTGCGTTGAGGCAAACAACCTATTGGGAAAAAGTCATGGATAGCAGGAAAATGGATGTCGTGATGGATGTTAAAGTGAAGGCGACCGTACAGTTGGGAACTGCAGAGCTCCCAATGAGAGAAGTCGTTGAATTAAGCCCTGGAGCTCAGATTCAATTGAAGCAGAATGCGAAGGATCCTGTCGGTCTTCTTGTTAACGGTAAATTGATTGCTTACGGCGAAGTCGTCGTTGTGAACGATCGTTTCGGCTTGAAGATAACGGAGATTGTAGATTCCGCTCCGTGAAAGTTGCCCCCTTTGCGATGCTTGCTTTTATTGCAGCATCGTCGTCGATGGCAGCAAGCGTATGTGCCTTGGACTGTTTGGCACTCTCCGAAACAGCCAAACTACCAACAGGGGCACAAGATTTATTGTGGGGGGGAGCCAAGGTTATCGCTCTTTTGGCCTTTCTTGGTTCAGCCGCCCTCTTGCTTAACTATTTCTACAAGCAAAAGCGTTTTGGAGTGAAAGCCAATATTTCAGGAAAAATTCATCTCGCCGATACATGTTCTTTGGGTAATAGACAGTTTCTCGTTGTGGCTGAATTTGAAAAAGAACGTCATTTATTAGGAGTTAGCCAGAATGGGATTAATCATCTTTCTCAACTGAAGTCTGCTAATGCTGCTGAGAATAACTTTGATAAAGTACTTGGTAGTGCTGTTGAAAGTGGCCATCATGACGGAGAGGTAATCCTTTGAGACTTTTTAAAAAGTGTACGTGGCTCAACTTGTGTTTGCCGGCATTAGCGATTGCATTTCTGTTGCTGTGTTCTGGAGATGCCTTTGCCCAAACCACCGGAACAGGTGCTCCTGGTCTCAGAATAGATGTTTCCGGTTCAAACGACGAAGGGGATTTCGGTGTCGGCATCCAACTCGTTGTCGCCATGACGATTCTTTCCCTCGGACCGTCCGTCATCATGATGATGACTTGTTTTACACGTATTGTTATCGTCCTGGGCTTTGTCCGTAACGCTATCGGGGTAAACGCGGCACCATCTAGTCAGATTATTATCGGCTTAGCACTCTTTCTCACTTTTTTTATTATGGGCCCTGTTTGGGATCGAATCTATGACGATGCCGCGACACCTTACATGTCGGGTGAAATGAAGTCTGGTGATGCACTTATGCTAGCAACAGCTCACATGAAGGACTTTATGATGACTCAGACTCGGCAGTCGGATGCACAATTCTTTTTGGAGATTTCCCGTCAAGGAGCTATGACGCGAGAAGAAATCCCTTTAAGCGTTGTCGTTCCATCTTTTGTTCTCAGTGAGCTCAGAACCGCGTTTCAGATGGGTTTTCTCATCTTCATCCCTTTCATTATCGTCGATTTCATTGTGGCTTCATCGCTTATGTCCATGGGAATGATGATGATGCCTCCCGTCGTTATCTCCATGCCATTTAAATTGCTTTTGTTTGTTTTAGTGGATGGTTGGTATCTGGTGATCCAGTCGCTCGTTAATAGTTTCAACGTGGGTTGAGTGGGCTAATTCAACCCTAAAGGAGTACAACATCATGACGATGGAAATGGCCGTCGATATTATGAGGAATCTGTTGCAGACGGGGTTGCTTTTGGCCGTGCCTATTCTAGGTACTGCAACTGTTGTAGGCTTGGTCGTTAGCCTTATTCAGTCAATCACTAGTCTTCAGGAGCAAACCCTAACCTTCGTTCCCAAATTAATTTGTGTTTCATTGGCCATTATTGTTTCGGCCAATTTCATTTTGCGGACATTGATGGAATTTTGCATCTCAATGCTTAATCTTATGCCCATAATGGCACAATGACGATTGAGGCTTCCGATATTATCGTATGGGTGCTAGTTTTTTTACGAACTGGTGCTTTTTTCATGGGCATCCCATTGTTTGCAGGTAAGATGATTCCTACTCGATTTCGGTTAGGTTTTGGGTTGCTTTTGGCAATTTTGGTAAATCCCTTAGTTCCCGCTAACGTTGACCTGGCTTATCATTTTGTCGGAGCTATTCTTTTGGCAATGAATGAAGTATGTATTGGACTTTTGTTAGCGATGTCTGTTCGGATGGTCTTCTTTGCTGTTGAACTTGCAGGGCACCTCATCTCCTATGAGATCGGTCTAATGGCGAGTAACAGTGTAAACCCCTTATTGGGTTCGAGTGATTCCACCATAACCACTCTTCTCTATTACTTTACTCTGGTGGTTTTCTTTGTGGCTGGGATTCATTACGATGTTTTATTGGCCTTTACTCTTAGCTTTGAGGTGCTTCCCATTGGCTCGTTTTTTCAGAAAGCTAATCCCACTTTTGGCTTTGTCCGAGAAACGGCGACCGTATGGGTTATAGGTACTCTCATGGCTGCTCCATTTATTGCAATGAACTTTCTAATTAACATTTCATTTGCCGTGCTAGGGAAGGCTGTCCCAAAAATGAATGTCTTTGTTACAAGTTTTTCCGTTCGAATCGTTTGCGGTCTGGCATTGCTGATTTCCTCTCTACTTCTCATTACTTCTTATGTATTGGATCACAGTCGAAGGTCCGCCCATGTGATGCTCGACTTGATTCAACCCTAACCTCTTCAGTTCAACCTTCGCCTTATGTCCGACGTCGACAAAAGTTCTAAGACTGAACCACCAACGGAGAAGAAGTTGTCCGAGTCTAGATCTAAAGGACAATTCGCCAAAGCGCCTGAGATCGGAATGACGCTTACGCTTCTTGCTGGTCTTTTGTTTATTCTAGCCTTCGGTGCGCAAAAAGCCTTGGACCTTGCTGAGTTCACGCGGGCTGTGTTTGAAAACCTCCATAAGATATTTCTGACGCAAGAGGGAGCAGTGAGCACTTTGATTGCTGCCTATCAATCTCTTTTGCTTATCGTTTATCCGATGTTGATCGCTTGTTTCTTTGCTGCTCTTTTGGCGGAAGGATTACAGACTGGTTTTCGCCTTACCCCAAAGGCAATGGAGCCAAAATTCAGCAAAATGAATCCAATAACTGGAGCGAAAAGAATTTTTGGTCTAAAAGGATTAAAAACCGCCGGGATCGATTTTCTCAAATTTATGGCAATCGGAACAGTCGTGTGGTTAACCATGCTTATCTTCATCGACGATCCTATTTTTTATACCCCGGTACCCATTCAGTACATACCTGAATTTATTCAAAAATTGTTCGTGACCATGCTTGCTTTGCTTATCTTGACGCTAGCTGTCATCGCTATCATCAACTTCCTCATCAAGAAAAAAGAGAATAACGAGGAGATGAAGATGACAAAGCAGGAAGTGAAAGAAGAGCGGAAAAGCAAAGAGGTTGCCCCTGAAGTGAAGTCTGCTCAGCGAAAGAAAGCCATGGAGATGCTTGGCGGTCAAAATCTTGAAGATGTCGGGACTGCGGATGTCGTCGTTACTAACCCGACGCACTATGCTGTCGCTCTTCGTTATCAAAGAGGCATGGATCTTGCTCCTGTAGTTATTGCGAAAGGAGAAAACCTCTTGGCTAGAAGAATAAAATTAATTGCAGCGGAATTTGAAGTCCCCGTGGTTGAAAATAAACCATTGGCTCGTGCTTTGTATGCTCTTGGAAACGCTGGAGAACCTATTCCACGTGAATTTTACAGCTTGGTCGCTGGTATTCTTGCACATGTTTATAAAATGCACTCCTATTATTTTCATCGTCTGAAGGCACGTCGACTTATGGCTGGTTCATCTGCCTGATTTTTTATGTCCGCTTTCGTTCAACGCCTCCGCGAGAAATTTGGCAATTTGGGCGGTCACGCCGATCTGGCATTCGTGTTCGGTTTGTTTGGAGCGATTTTTCTGCTCGTTATTCCCGTTCACAAAGATCTGCTCAGTCTTCTGCTTGTTTGCAGTATCGGGATATCCTTGCTCATACTCTTGACGGTCATCTATGTAAAGGATCCTCCCGAGTTTTCTGTTTTCCCGACACTTCTTCTAGCCGTAACCCTATATCGCTTAGGGCTTAACGTAGCATCGACTCGTTTGATACTTCTTGAGGCTGATGCGGGTTCGGTCATTCAATCTTTCGGAACCTTTGTAGTGGGAGGCAATTATGTTGTTGGCGCCGTTATCTTTTTGATTCTCGTCATCATCAATTTTGTTGTGATCACTAAAGGCTCGGGACGTATCGCTGAAGTTACTGCCCGCTTTACCTTGGACGCAATGCCTGGAAAGCAAATGTCCATTGATGCCGAACTTAATGCTGGAATCATTACCGAGTCGGATGCCTTGAGGCAGCGTGAGAAGATTCAGTCAGATGCCGATTTTTATGGCTCGATGGATGGTGCCAGCAAGTTTGTTCGCGGAGATGCCATAGCTGGAATTTTCATTACCGTCGTGAATATTCTTGGGGGTATTTTGATAGGATTTTTCCAGCGGGATATGCTGATTGCGGATGCTCTTCAAACCTATACGATTCTATCAATCGGAGATGGTTTGGTTTCACAGATTCCTGCAATAATTGTTTCGATTGCTGCTGGTATTCTTGTAACTCGTTCGTCGGAAGAGACAAACCTCGGGGAATTCGTTGGCCGACAACTCACAATCCATCCAAGAGCGGTAGGTATTGCGGGGGTAATGCTTTTGGCATTCGCTTTTTTTCTGTCTGACACTTTCTGGCCCTTTTTTATCTTGGCTTCCGTTTGCTTTGTTGGTGCTTTTTATCTAAAGAAAAAAGCCCTTGGTGTTGATCCGGAGTTTGAAGAGCTTTCTGCTGGTTCGGAGGTGACCCCCGCACAACAGGCAGGTCAACCCCGTCTGTCTGGGGGAGAAGACGCTCCACATGTTGAAACAGGCCCAGCTAAGTCTCCGATGGAATCGGCAATTGAACAAGAGGTGTTCGGTCTTGAAATGGGATATGGTCTGTTGGTCTTGGCTGACAAGAAAAAGGGAGGAGACCTTTTGGAACGAATTACTGGTGCACGTACCAATTTTGCCAAGGAAATGGGCATGTTGTTGCCAACGATTGGTGTTCGCGATAATATTGAACTTGAGCCTAATGAGTACCGTTTACTCTTACGCGGCAAGGAAATCGCTCGATCTTCTGTATTGCCTGAAAGAGTTCTGGCGATGAACATGGGTGGGGGTGAGACTGGTAAGCTCGATGGAATTCCTACCGTGGAACCCGTTTTCGGCATAGAGGCATTGTGGATTGCAGAGGATGAGCGTCGGAATGCTGAAATAGAGGGATGTACAGTGGTCGATCCTTCATCGGTTCTGGTCACGCATCTATCTGATACCCTTAAGAAGAATGCATACCTTATCCTCGAACGAGAGGGGACGCAGCAGCTAGTGGATTTAGTGAAAGAACGGAATCCGACATTGGTTAGCGAATTGCTTCCGGATCTCGTTACTATTGGGATTATTCAACGTACCTTACAAAATCTCTTACGAGAGAGAGTTCCAATTAAGAATCTTACGCTAATTTTAGAAACAATTGCGGATATGGCGGGGATCACCAAGAATCCTGACGATTTGTCCGAGCAGGCTCGCAAGCGCCTAGGAATGTACTTTGTTAAGGATTACGAAGTGGAGCCAGGCAAGCTTCTTGCAATGACGTTTGAACCCCGACTGGAGCAGATTCTAATTTCTCGTGTTAAAAGAAGTCAGTTTGATATCGGACTCTCAATGGACCCCCAGCTGACCGAGGGCATTGTGGGAGAAATGGAGCCCAAGATTAAAGAAATGTTGGAACAAGGCCTTACGCCAATAATTGTTACGACCTCGGAACTAAGGTTGGCGTTCCGTCGATTTATGGAACCCTCATACCCTCAGCTTTCCGTTATCGCCTATCAGGAACTCCCTGCCGAAACGATTATCGAGCCTTTCGGCGCCATCGCTCTTCCGGAACAGGCTTTACCAGCGGATATTACTCAAGCGATGGAAGAAAACAGGCAGTTGCAGTCCGAAGGTTCACCCGTTCTAGCTGCCTAAAAACCTTAACTTGGAACTTTTGTGAGTACTGTTATTGAAGAAAATACCGAGCGGAAGGCGGGAAAAAAATATCGTATCATTGTTCGTTCAGCAGATGAAGCTGTCCGAGTCATTCAGCGTAAGCTTGGTCCTGAAGCTCGTGTAATCTCTGTGCGACAAGTCGGTGGTCAAGGCTTGGCCAAATTTATTTCCTCTCCGAAATTAGAGGTTATAGCTGAAATTCCTCCTGAGGGGGAAGAACTGGAGAGCGAGGTACTTGATACTTCAGAAAGCCTTTCCGCAAACGAGGTCGATTTGGTTGCTGAATCACAGGCTACGGATATTGTCACTCCCGATCTGGGACTGCCCGAAGAACCATCTTCTTTATCCGAAGAGGATTTGAACGATTCCGACGTAATGCGTTTGCTCGGTCGAGCTGGTTTCGACCCTGCTCTGCTTTCTGACCTTCGTACTTGGGCTCAATGGAATGAGTTGAAGAAAATGCCGCTGGCGGATGCTCTTAAGGAAATTACAGTTGGGCTCAGCGACCGCTATCGTGCTTTGGATAATCAAGGGACTTCCAATCGAATCGCATTGATTGGACCTCCTGGCGTCGGAAAGACAACCACCCTTTGCAAATTCATCGCTCACGAAGTTTTCATCAACAAGAATGTTCCTCATGTCCTAAAGGTCGAGAATGGTGTGCCTAACCCGGATGATGCCCTCCGGATTTTTTGTGAAGTCGTTGGGGTGACGCTTTTTCGGGAACCCACGAATATTCCTCAGGTTAGCGATGAAAGTCCGCTTTATTTGGATTTCCCAGGCATATCTCTTAGCCATCGGGATGACTGGACACAGACTGGAGAAACCCTCGATTTACTTGATGTCGAAACCCGTGTCCTCGTTGTCAACGCAGCTTATGACCGAGCAGTCATTGATCAAGTTATTCGGCTTTCTTCTCTTCTCGGGGCTACCCATTTGGCCCTCACTCATTTCGATGAACTATCCAATTCGACTAAACTTTGGCCTCTCGTTTTACGTAGTGGTTTAAGCCCGCTTTGTGTTTGTCACGGGCAAAATGTCACGGGAGACTTTTCGACAAATGTCTTAAATCAACTTATCGCTCGTACTTTCCCCGAGCAACTCTATGCTCGAGGAATAAGTCGGCGTTCCTCTTAATAAATGAACAACGATGCTCGCTTCTTTTTTTGTCTCTGCGGATTTGCTGGATTCGTACTATTCTTTTCGTTGGGATGGATCCTTACCGGTAATGCATTCGATGCTCTTTTGAGAGGTAGCATTGGATGTCTTGTGCTCGGCGTTGGAGGGCGGATTCTTCTTGGTACTGTTTTGCGTTCCTTAGTTGCAAGCACTTCTACCCTTGGAGAGGAGCAGGGACAGAATCCTGCCATTGATGGTAACAATATACCGCCGGAGATTTTTAAAAGTAATCCGACACCCGAGGCGCTCGCTGTGCAAGCCTCTGCACAAGCTACAACTGAGGCTGCTGCTGGCGTTGAACCCGGAGTGGACACTTCCGCCTAGTTCTGACTGCTCATGAGTCTCCCTGCAAAAGTCGCCAAAATCTCCACAAGAGGAATCAGTGTCTCGTCTGAGGATCGCCTTCGAGAAGCTGCTCGTTTGTACAAGCGCACTATGGGTGACGAGAAAGAGCGAGAGAAACTAATTGAAAACTATCTACCTCTGGTCAAATCGATCGTCTCACGCATGCGGCACCACTTTCCGGATACCGTTGAATCCGAAGACTTGTACGGTATTGGTGCCAAGGCACTAGTTCTAGCAGTCAACCAATTCGACCCGTCAAAGGGGCGTTCCTTTGGAAGTTATGCTGGCTTGCGGATCAAAGGATCTCTTCTTGATGAACTGCGCCGTATCGATTGCCTTCCTAGAGCCAACCGGGCTAAGGCTCGATCTCTACAGGCCACGATAGCAGAACTGGAGTCTAAATACCAAAGACCAGTCAGTGAGGACGAAGTTCGCGAAGAGCTAAAGGTTGACGTGAACGAATACCGGAAACTCCTGAAGGAGACTCAGCCAGTCACTTTCGTCCCCTTGGATGCCCCGATTGATTCGAATGCCAGTGATAGTGGTGCTCCAGGCACTCTATCCGATGTTCTCTCCGACCCTACTGAGACAGATGCTCTAGAACAAACGGAAAGCCGCGAGCGCGTTGCTCTATTGAGGGATCGTATAAGGGAATTGCCTGATCAACAGAAGAAAATTCTTGCTCTATATTATTATGAGGAGATGAAGCTGGCTGAAATTGCACAAATCTTTGGCTTGACCGAAGGGCGAATCAGCCAGATTCTATCGCATACTATTATTTCCCTTCGAAGTCATTTCCGAACTCTTTCTCAAATCAACATCAAGATTTAACCATGCTACTTATAGTTGGTATTATAATCGTATTCGCGTCCTGCCTTGGCGGTTTCATGATGGCGGGGGGAGCTCCCATGATGCTCGTTCACCTTGGCGAGATTGTTATTATCTGCGGTATAGGCTTGGGCATTGTCGTTGTTTCTAGTCCCAAATCCGTACTTGTCGGTCTATCCGTCGACATAAAAAAAGCCTTCAAGGGAGGCATATCCAATAAGGGAAAGTTCATTGATTTGCTGGTCTTGCTTTACGAACTCTTTATGCTTGGCCGACGCAAGGGGACTCCAGCCCTAGATGAACATGTAAGTGATCCTCAAAATAGCTCCATTTTCACTAAATACCCCTCCTTTCTCACTGATGCTCGCTTAGTCGAGTTTCTCTGCAATTCATTGCGCCCAATAGTGGATGGACGGTGTAAACCTGCCGAGATCGGGGGCATCCTTAAATCGGAGCTCCATAGTCGCGAAGATGAGGCCAGCCGTTCCGTCAAGGCGATCGAGATGCTTGCCGATGCACTTCCGGGAGTTGGTATCGTGGCAGCGGTTCTCGGAATTATTAATACCATGTCTAATTTAGAGGATCCGCAAGCCGTCGGGGGCAAAGTTGCTGCAGCGCTTAGTGGAACTTTCTTGGGTATTTTCCTAGCTTATGGCATTGGGATACCATTGGCCAAACTTGTACAACTAAATCAACAAGATGAATTCTTGTACTTTCGTATCGTGGAGCGTTCCGTTACTGGATTTGCTACTGGACTTTCTCCCATTATGGCGGTTGAAATCGGTCGTCGGTCGCTTGGTTCCGCAATGCAACCTTCAGCCGACGAATTAGAGGAGATGTGCAAGGAAGCCGCCAAGGGCGTTTAATTTATAACTTGTTTGGCGCGGATCAGTAAATGAAGCAATTTACCTTTTTTCTCAAACGTCGATCCGGAAGTCATGGAGGGGCGTGGAAGGTCGCCTATGCTGATTTCGTAACGGGGATGATGTCTCTGTTTCTTGTTCTTTGGATTCTTTCGCAGGATGAGGAGGTAATTATTGCGACAACTCGCTTTTTCAGAGATCCTTACATGGCCGGTGTACCCAAATCAACTCCCGTCGAACAGAAAGATGCTAGACCGGGTAGCATGGTTGATCAAATTGTAGGTCGTTCAGACACCACAATGCGCAACACTGATGAAACCTCGAATATCGATGTTGATATCCTTCATCGGATAGCAAAGGACTGGTACGCTACGCTTAAGCAGCATGAGCTAGATGATGAAATCATTCAAATCGAAGTCGCTAATGAACGGATTCATGTGACTATTTTTCATGGCGATGATAAACCCCTCTTTGAACAGTCTTCTCCTAAGTTAACCTCATTTGGACGCAAAGTTGTTAATCAAATGGCTTGGTTATTGGATCGACATTTGCTTATTTCTCGAGTCGATTCCCATACTAATCATCTTCCCGATGGAAGGGCAGGGCAACTTGCCAATTTAATACTAAATCCTTCCGCCTCTCCCGTAAACCAATACAGCAAACTGTCTGATTTTGATCAGGCTAAACTGGCAGAGTGGAAAATGTCCCTGGATCAGGCTTACGAGGTTTTGAATCATTTGACTTACTCTACGGCACCGATAGGGGGAAATAGCGATCTTTTGGCCAAAATGGAGGGATTGAAAGGGCACGGTTCCACTTTGCCCAATAAACGGTTCCCGAACCGTCCCGATAAGAACAGGCGTGTTGAATTGAGTCTTGTTGTCGACAAGAGTAAGGAAAGCCTTGCTCAATACCCAAAACTCTAGTTGGAACAGAACTTGCTTTTCGTCTGATTGTGGAAAATTATCTTACAGGAAGATCGGATTCGGGGCATCCCGCACTAGAGGATGAGGGCATTGGTTCCTTTCGTTCTTACCTAGATCAAGAATCTGTGTCTCCTGAGGATTCTACCGATGATCAACTATCTGTTGAATCTGCCGCTATTCCGAGAGAATCTGCACTTCTTTACGAGGAGGACGGTGGACCAAAAGTGGAAGTGGTTTCAATTGACGGTCGCCCAGTTCAGATAGTGGTTCATCTCGAGAGTGGTCGTATACTCGAATTGAACTGCGAATATTGATTCTTTTGTCTCTTTCGGCGACCGATTCGGTATGCTGGAAGTGAAGAATCTTTCATCTTTCGCAAAAATTCCTTCGGTTCTCTTGTCTCTAGTTTCCATTCCGTCATAAGCCGGCACGAAGTTTGCTCTACGTGAGGGCGTGAATCTTGCACTTTATGAAAATGCCTCCGCCCTTAGAGGGTTAGAACAGTACCAAAACGTAATCGCAAACAACATTGCTGCTAGCCATGTTGCTGGTTTTAAGAAGGTGGCGGTCAGTTTCGAGGCGGTTGATGGTGGTGAAATTGCTCGGAGTACTCACGATCGGCTGAGGAACGAAATGCCCGGATCCTTTCCCGTCATGAAGAATCAGGTCGATTTTGAGGAAGGTGAACTTCGCCAATCGAACAATCCCATGGACATGGCGCTCAGGGGAGAAGGCTTTTTCGGATTGCTCAACTCAAATGGCGATGTTGCCTACACTAGAGATGGGCAATTCTATTTGAATGCCGATGGCATTATGGTCAACAGCATGGGTCACGAGTTCGCTGGAAACGGTGGAAATAACATTCAAACCGTGCCAGGAGGTGGAGATCCGACAATCGATAAGGAAGGCCAGGTCTTTCAAAATGGCCAGCTTCTCGGTCAAGTAGGAGTTTTCGTTTTTGACGATCCGCTCATGCAACTCCGAAAAGTAGGAGGTGGCTTTGTCGCAAAGGATCCTGAGGTCGAGCCCAATGCTGCAGATCCCGCTGATTTTACAATTATGCAAGGCTATGTTGAAAACAGCAACGTTTCAGCCATTCAGGAAATGATCGGGCTCATTGAAGTGTCTCGAGCTCATGAAGCGAATCAGAAGATGATTCAGCACTTCGACCAGAACATTGGCAAGGCCATCGGCACTCTTGGAGCCACTTCTTAACTTGTTATTTTTCTTAACTTTTTAACCGTATCGCGAAACCGAACAAACCGAGGCTACCATGAATCTTTCCCTTTATTCCGGCTCTACGGGCATGCAAGCCCAGCAACTTAACCTGAATGTCATCTCGAACAACATAGCTAATGTAAACACCACGGGCTACAAGAAGAACAAAATCGAGTTTCAGGATTTATTGTATCAGAACCCTCGACAAGCAGGTGGTCAAACAGGTGCGGGCAATGTTATTCCCACCGGTGTTGAAATGGGTAATGGAACCAAGGTCGTTGCTACTCCGAAAGTCTTCACTCAGGGGACTCTTACGCAAACCAGCGAGAAGTTGGATGTAGCCATTGATGGCGTAGGTTTTTTTCAAGTTGAAAGGCCCGATGGCACCGAATCCTACACTAGAGATGGAGCTTTCAAGGTCGGACCCGATGGGCAATTGACCACTGCCGACGCTCTTCCTCTTGCCGCAGGAATTCAGATTGATCCCGAGGTGACTAATGCTTTTGTGTCACCTACCGGAGAAGTTTCCGTACAGACTGCTGATGGTGAACAGATTATCGGTCAAATCGAGCTCGTTCGTTTCCCTAATCCAGCCGGACTTAAGGCGATGGGTGGCAATCTGTTTATAGAGACCGAGGCGAGTGGCCCACCTGAAATCGGTGCGCCGGGAGAGAACGGTTTCGGCGTTCTGCAACAAGGTTACCTTGAGATGTCTAACGTTAATGTAGTCGAGGAAATGGTAAATATGATCATTGCCCAACGTGCCTACGAGATCAATTCCAAGTCCATTCAGACTTCCGATGAGATGCTTGGCCGAGTTAACCAACTGAAACGCTAAATGCGAATAGTAAGCATACTTTTAGCGAGTTTTTCTCTTTCTGCACTATTGCAGGCTGATGTTACTCGTATGCTCCCACCGCTTGACTTGGGTGTATTGGTGCCTGTTCAAACGGTAGTTACTCGATCAGGCTTTATTTCTTCCGGTCCATCCATTCCCAGTTCCTATACCGCATCTATTTCCAAGGAGAAGGGATTAGTTTCTTTGGATGCGGAGTTATTGGAGAAAAAAATGGCTTCCGTGCTTTCGCATCGCTACCAAGCGCCCGGACTTGTTCTTGCTCGACTTTCTCGTGAGTGGAAACCTTTTGATGTTCCGGTAGATTGGGAATTCAAATTCCAGCAATCCATTCCCGATGAATTATCAGCCAACGCGTTTGTGCGTTTTTCAATTTCGTCCGACGGTCACGAATTCGGGGAGTGGGGGTATCCTGTCAAATGTTCCCAGATGGTAGATGTAGCAGTTGCTAAAGTGCCTCTGAATAGAGGGAACTTGATCACCCCTGATCTTTTTTCTTCTAGTGCCATGGATGCTCTTGGGTCGGGAGCCAACTGCGTGCTGTCCGACGCTCGCTTGAATGGTTATCAAGTGGCTTCTAACCTCAAACCCGGAACTGTTCTGAAATGGAATCACCTTTCGAAGGTTACACTCGTACGCAAAGGGCAAGTCGTGAATGTTTTTGCTTCTGGAAAAGGCATTTTCGTTGAAATGAAAGGCCAAGCGATGGAGGACGGTGTAGAGGGTTCTTTTGTTCGTGTTAAGAATATTTCTTCCAACCGTGAATTCCAAGCTAAAGTTTTAAATGAAAACAGTGTCAAAGTATACTTCTAGTATTTCAGGTATTCTTTTTGGGGTCTTCTTTCTTTTGCCCCTAGTCGATTTATGCGCTGCTTCCCTTTGGTTGAAGAGTACCAATCGTGGCAAAGGATTGTATGTTGACAAACGTGCACTTGCCGTAGGCGATTTACTTACCATAGACGTAAGTGAGAGCGCATCCCTCGCTGCCTCTCAAAACACAACTCGAAACCGACAAGCTCAGGTCGAAAACGCAGTAAAGCAGTTTCTTTTTGCTCAAAGTAAAATGGGTACGCACAACGGCGGTTTGCCCGGCACTCAAATCGAAACCAAAAACAGCTCCAAGGGTGGTGGTTCAATTGCGAATACGCAAAACCTGCAGGGAAAGGTGAGCGTTGTGGTGATCGATATGTTACCGAATGGCGTTCTTGTAGTAGAAGGGGCTAGAATGGTCACCTTTTCCGGTGAGAGTTACTACGCCGTATTGAAGGGATTAGTTCGGAAAGAAGATATCGGATTCGGCTTTCGGGAAGGATTACGCTACCGAAATGTGGTTTCTTCCCAGTATATTGCTGAAGCCCAAATTGAATTTGTTGCCAAGGGTAGTTTAAATGATGCTCAGAAGGAATCTTGGTATCAACGTCTCTCAGGTATTCTTAACCCCTTCTGAGCTAATTTAAAATGAACCGTTTCAATCTCTCTTTGTTCACTTTTGTCTACCTCTCATGCGTGAGTGTATGCCTTCACGGAGCTCGTATTCAGGATCTGACTCAGGTCAAGGGTGCTCGTTCCAACCAGCTTTTTGGCTACGGAGTGGTAACGGGTTTGGCTGGGCAGGGTGACTCACGGATCGAGTATACTGAGTTGGGTATCTTAAATGCCCTTGAACGTCTGGGTATCCGAGCCGACAAGGCAGACAAGTCCCGTAACATCGCCGCAGTGATGGTGACTGCCGATATAGGTCCCTTTGCAAAGGAAGGCTCAAAGATAGACGTAACCGTGGCTTCGATTGGTAATGCCGACTCTTTACAGGGAGGCATTCTTTTGCAAACCCCTCTTTTTGGAGCAGATGATAAAGTTTATGCCGTTGCCCAAGGAGCAGTTTCGATCGGTGGTCTTTCGGCAGGAGGGGCAGGAGGAGCAAATGTGCAAGTTAATCATCCAACTGTGGGACTTGTGACTAGCGGAGCTCTTGTCGAACAAGAGATCGAAAGTCGGGTCATCGGAAATGGAAACTCAATAGAAATGATTTTACGCTCTCCCGACGCCATGACCGCCGTGAAAATTGCGGGAGCCGTAAATAAATATTATCCTGGCACCGCCCTTGCCGTTGACGCAGGTTCCGTGAACATAAAGATTCCAGCATCGTTTCGTGGTCAAACAACCAATTTTATCGCTGCGATCGGAGAAATTGACGCACGTCCGAACATTGCGGCCAAGGTGATCATCAACGAACGCACCGGCACCATCGTGGCAACCGAGAGCGTTAGGGTGTCCCCAGTTGCCGTTAGCAATAGCAACGTGACAATCTTCATCAATCCGACTACAGGCGTTAGCCAACCTTTGCCTTTCAGCTCTGGTGCGACTCAAGTGCTACAGGGAGCCAATGCCGAATTGGTTGAAGAAATCGGTCGATTTGAGACTTTGGATGAGTTGGATCCTCAAGGTGCTACCACGGTTAATAACCTTGCTACTGCACTTAACAAGCTAGGTCTTACTACTCGAGAAATGACTTCCATCCTTCAATCTATCAAGGCGGCCGGCGCTCTTCAGGCAGAGCTGATTATCAACTGATTTAAGTTACGATGACTGCAACTCCAGAATTATCCACCAGTCAGTATGTGGGGATGGATACCTCCATGCTCATGGAGATGGCGCATTCCCGACATGCGAGTGAAAAGCAAAAAGCGGCGGCTGTTTCCGGTCAATTTGAATCTATTCTGGTCAAGCAGTACCTCAAGCAGGCTCTTAAGCCTATGTTCAAGGGGATTTTCAACGAGAATGGTGGAGCTTCCGGAATGTATCGGCACATGTTTACTGATGCTATTGCTGAAGGCATAGCTCAGGGAGGAGGCTTTGGCATCTCCTCGATGCTCCAGATGCACTTGAACAAAAAAGTCGATGCCGAGGGCACTGAATTAATCAAAAATGAAAACGAGTCTGAAACTGAGAATGAGGAAACTGATGAACCCTCATCTTTTACGGAAAATAACTGATGGTTAATCTTACGCAAACGGACACTCCCGGAGTTGATTTTTCTTGGGAAGACCTTTTGAACCTTCTTCGCGACGAGTTGGGAGAATATGGTGGACTCATGGGCTTACTCAGTTCTCAGCAGGCTAGCATCTTGAATCGTGAACCTGAGAATTTGCTTGAGATCAACAAGTCCGTTCGCTCTCAAATGGAGTCGAACAACACCTTGCAGCAGCGGCGACGCGGTTATGTTCGTTCCTTGGCAACTGGCTATGGCAAGCCGGAAGACTCCAGTTTGTCTGAGCTACTGCCTTGTTTTCCCCTAGTAACTCAACCGATGTTCGAAAGTATAGTTGAGGAAATCAACAACTTAATATCCAGAATCCGTCGAAAATTAGACCAAAATCGACGTCTCATTTCTCGGCTAGGCGAAGTGACGGACCAGATACTTGCCGTTGCCGACCCTCGGTCGCACTCGAAAACTTATGATAAACGAGGTGACCTTTCTCGTTTCTCAACTGCTTACCGACCCACTCTCGAGGAGTCCGCTTGAACCTGGTAATCTTAAACCGTCTTTAATCTATGGCGCTCTTAGGTGAAATAGTTAAAAACACCCAAGCTCTTCAGTACCATGCTAAGAGCACAGAGATTGCGGGCAAAAATCTTAGTCATGTTAATGACGAGAACTATGCGAGGCAACGAATCGTTGCTCGAGATGGAGCAATGTACAAAGGTGTCGGTTCCCTTGGGAGCAGTGCTCTTGAAATGGGTGGGCTCGATCATGCTCGAAGTGAACTTTTAGATAGGCGAGTGGTGTCGGAAGTCGGAGAAACCTCTTCTTTGGATGCCCAAAAAGAAATTTTAGATTTGCTACAAGCAACACTTGGCGAACGAGTTACTCGCCAAGGGGTAAATGTTGGTCTGGACGATCAATCGGAGAGTGATCTTGCTCCAGGAAGTTTAACTCGGGCCTTAAATGATTTTTTTAATGCCTTTCAGGAACTCTCCGCATCTCCCGACGAACCGACCATTAGGCAGGAACTGTATCACAAGACCCAAACATTGGGTAAGCGTTTTAACGAAGCAGGCGAAAAATTTGAGTCAATTGAATCCGACTTAACTGCGACCGTAAAGCAGTCAGTGGTGCAGATTAATTCTATTTTGGAGAAATTGCATGAGGCGAATACTCAGATTCGACGATTCGAACTTCAAGGCAAGGGAAAGGCGACTACGTACCGCGATCGTCGTCAGCAATTGCTTGAAGATTTGTCCAGGCACATGGATTTTAAAGTTGAAGAAGATTTTGATCCGAACACGGGTCAAGCATCCGGTCTCTTGAATCTTTTTTCAACCACAGCAAAGGGAGAGAAGGTAAAGCTTCTTGATCCTAATGGTTCAAAGAGTTTAACCACAAATTGGGGGCAAGAATTTTCCGTTTCGGCACCTGCTGATTCAAGTGGTACTTCAGCTCAAGTTCGTGCCAAGATTGGCGTGGATGGTAAATTGGGGCGTGTCGAGGTTCTAGATGGCGGATCCAAGTATTCCGATCTTTCTGGCCCCATTTTAGTGGCCTTGGCTCCTCCCGCGAAAACCGTTTCTGCTGTAGCCGATCAAGCTCAGAACAACGCTGTAGCTGGATTAGCACAAGCTGAGAACGTTGCCGATGCTGCTCTTCAGGCTGGGCAACCTGTTGATAAAGGACCTGATTTAGGAGCCCAGACGGGAACTGCTGGTATTGTCGGGGATGGCGTTGGCGGAGTTCAAAATGCCGCAGCTACCTCTGCGAATCCTGTTGTCGCACCTTTCTCTTTGAAGGCGGGTGAAGTTTTTAATTATCAAGGCAGTTACTACCAATCTCTTGCTTCAACGGCTAAGGGTGACAACCTACTAGACGAGTCCAAGTTTATTAAAATTGAGACCATTCCGAACGGAAAAGTTCGGGAGTATTCTTGGAATTTGTCAGATCTTGAAAGTTTTTCCAAGGGCGAGCAGTTTTACCAGAACGGTAAACTTTACCAAACCACTGGTGGGATTTCCCCTGCAGTTGCGGAAAAAGGGGTATCGAACGGGTCAGGTGCTATTGTTAGTTCCCAAGGTTATGCAAAGGGCGATGTTTTCCAATATGGAGGCACTTACTACCAAGCTCTAGAGGCATTTGAAACAGGGCAACGTTTGCCAGAGGGAGGAACTATTGGGAACCAGAGCAATGGATTTGTTTCCCTCGGAACGCAACTTCCGTCTCTCTCAATGAATTCCACTCAACTTCAGGCTATTAACCCTTCCTCGGACCAAGCGATTGTTAAGGGCCAATATCTTTTAAGTAATAACAAGTATTTCGTTGCTCTGGAGGATTTTTCTACAGGAGGCGCTCCAAGTAATGTTTTCGCTCCTACTTCTGATAGTCGCCTTGAAGAGGTGATGACTTATGTTGACCAAACCGTTAAGACTACCGAAGGCATTATAACTTCTCTGGGGGCTAAGCAGGGAAACATTATTTACGACAAGTCCTCGAATTCCCATTTTCTCGTTAAGTCGAGTTTCCTAATTGAAACACCGGCTAAAGCGCAAACTTTCAACCCAACCTCCACTCAATGGTCCGGGTATGTTCAGAAAATCTCTCCTCAATTGGTTGCCGGCAATAATTTAGAAGTTCTTCGCCGTTCGAGTAAAACTGCTTTTGATCCTAAGTCAGGAGAGGCTGTTGAGTTGAATCTGGGTTTAGCCGAGGCTATCGTTGAGAAGGGCGAAATTAAGGGTTTCACCATCATTAATCAAGGTAATGGCTACCCTCCTAGCGATGCCCTTTTCGCAGATGGCGAAGAGCTTGCTCTCAAATCAGGGGTCGTACATGGTTATCAGCATGTTAGGGCGAATGAAATGGAGACCTTTCGCCAGCATTTGAACAGTTTGGCGACTGATTTCGTGACCCAAGTAAATAAAGTTTATAATCCAGATGATGAACCAGGCGGTTATGTGTTTGGATTCGATGCTTTTCTTGGAAGACCGACCCAAGGTGTGAACAAAGTGATGGAGGAAGAGTATGGACTAATAGGAGCGGAAGGAGAAGGCGAATTCATTCTCTACCGTGACGAGGTCGATATGACTGTTCCTTATCCGGAGAAAGACACGTTCATGGTGACTTATGCCGCACCGATTTTTCCTGAAGAACTTGCTGGGACAGTTCCTTTTGTTCGTGGTTCTAGTGACGGCGAATCCATGCTCAATAATCCTGATTTCGTCAAGATCTATGGATCTGCACGAAGAATGAAGCATGTTACGATGGAAGCCGATCTTGGGTATCTTGGACCTGATGGCTCTCCCGGTACCGACGATGATGGCAGAATGATGATGCTCGGTTACGAAAAAATTCCCTTTCGTATGGAAGCAGGCGACAAATCTTTTGTATTTGGCGATAATTTCTCTTTCGATGCAGTTCCTGCAAATTCTTGGAACGTAGCGAAAAGTATGCGCGTTGACCAAGACTTTACTTTTGATACGATTAAAGTATCCGCTGATACAAGTGATGGTGCTAATGACATCGCTTTAGCTGTAGCTGAGTTGGGAAACAGAGATTTTACGGAGAAAGTTTCTACGCTGAATACTTCTATCGGTAATTCGTTGGCTGACGTGGGTGATAACCTTCAGCATCAGAATGCTGTGGAAAGGCTTCTTATCGATGAGCGCCAAGCGGTTAGTTCCGTGTCAATGGACGAGGAGGTCGCTGACTTGATGCGTTTTCAGCGATCTTTTCAAGCCTCCTCTCGCGTGCTCAAAACTTTGGATAGTATGCTCGAACTAGTGGTTATGGGACTTCTCCGTTAGTTGTAATTTTTTTCACTTCAATGAGAATTGCTAATCTCAGTACCACCCAAAATATAACCCGGACGATTCGGGAGATGGATCAAGAGCGTCTTAGGCTCGAAGCACAGGTTTCAAGTGGCCAAAAAATAACGCTGCCCGAAGATGATGGCATGCGCATGGGAAGGTTGATTGAATTGGATACTGAGAAAAGTGTCCTCACTCAGTATCAACGAAATGCCTCATATGCTACGGAGTACCTCAACTCCGGTCACTTGAACTTGGATAAATTGAGGGAAGTTACAGTTAGAGCTCAAGAGATTGCAAGAGTCTCGGGTTCTGGTCTTAGCGCCCCAGCCATGGAGACTTACGGTTTCGAGGTGGATCAACTTATCGAAGAAGCCCTTAACCGCATTAATGCTACTCACCGGAAAAAGTCTCTTTTCGCAGGTGTCGACTCCAAGCCAAATTTTGCGGCGTCAGATGTTAAAGTCGGTGATCGCTTTCAAAAAACGATATCTTTCAACGGGAATTACGTCGGTAAAAGTAATGCAGATGGTAAATATGAATTAAGTCAGGGTGACCAGCTTGTGGTAAATGCCAACGGTCATGAATATGTTCTGACTGCTTCAGTCTCCGGTTTGGCTACTGATGTAGCTTCCACTGCCTTAGCTTCTATCATTAATCAGGATGAAGGTGCGTTGAATGCAATTCCGCCAGTTACTACTTCCGACTACAACGTTTTTGTCAGGGGAAGCAAGACACCCGGACAGAGAGATCCAAATTTAAAAGTAATGGCGAAAACTTCCGATCAAGGAGATTTACTCTTGGTCGCTGGAGTCGGTCAAGACTTCAAAGCTTCCGGCCAATATATCACCGACTTCGATCCCAATTTTTACTTTCCGGAAGCAGTCAAGACCAAGCTGGACGCCGCCTCTGTAGATCAATTCGCGGGCAAGAAATACGACGAACTTACTTCTGGCGATAAAAAAACTATCGCCCAGAAGGTGTATGCAGGATCATGGGAAAGAGACCTTTTGCTTGGTTCCGTCAAGGTCGCCGGGACCAGCACTGCCGTTATGGCGACTCCCACGGATTGGAAAAGATTGTCGAGATATAATGAAGGAGACCTCGTCTATCAAGATGGTAGTGTTTGGCGTTCTCGAATGGGTTCGAATTGGAATCACAAACCCGGAGAGACTGACTCTAAAATTTGGGAGAAAGTTCCTAACGGTTACTCCGTCGATAGAGAAGACTGGAAACTAAGTGTTGTCGGGTCCGAACGGCGAGAGTACTGGCTTGCGCCCGACGGTAAGATGTTCGACTTGAAATCCGATGCGACCAGTCACACCCAACAAATCATATTGGATCAAGGGTACGTCACTTCATCTGCGCAGTTGCAGACAGAGACTCAAAGGCTCATTGAACAGATTACCTATGCCATCCCTAAGTTTGATGCTAAAGGTTCTGAAAGCGGCAAGGGTCTAGTTTCATTTGATTCAAGTAATCAAGAATTTTATCTTGCTTCTCCACAACAAGATGGAGAGGTGATTTCCGGGGTCTTTCTCAAGGGTAATTTTTCTCGAGATGTTTCTCAAGTCGGAGCACAGGCAGGAAAAGCCAATGCGTCTCACTCTCAAGGTTCCGTGATATCTCGTCAAGGTCGCTATTATCTTGCTTTGGATAAAGTTGAAGCGGGCCAAGACGTAAGCACCTGGGAGCATCTGACTTCCGATTTTCCACCAGCTTCCACTTTTACTTTTGACTCAGCGCAAACTCTTTCTCTGTTGAAAGGGAGCCATGTGCTTGAACCTAATAGTGGTCAGTATTTTGTGGCGACGGCCGATACTACCATTCCTTTGGGTACGACCAACGTCGATTTGCCAAAAATTGCAGGCTTATCTCCGGTCAGCCAAAGCAGCGATGGTAAGGTTTTTCTATTGGGAGAGAATTTGCCGAATGAAGGTAAGGAAAAGACTTTTGTTTCAGGTAGACCTCTTTCGCTAAAAACCGGTGAGTTCCTACATGACCCCACCGATGATTTATATTATGTCGCCAACGCTGATTTAACCTTGGATGCCAGTCAGTCCGCATCATTTAGTCCGAGTGGAACAGCTTCTCTTCACTTTGTGCCTGCTCGGATAATTCAGCAAGGAACTGATTGGTCTCCCTCCAAAATTTATGATAAAGGGCAAATCGTTCATTATAACGGGCAGTATTATCAAGGGAACAAAAGCAATTGGGATAATCTTTCCCGTGACCCCAGTACCTCGTCGGAGTACGCGGTTTTGCCTTCTGACGAGTTTATGTTTGATAAGGCAACTGGCGCCAGAATCTCGAATTCTGCTTGGTTACCTATTGATAAACCCCTTGGCCACGTGATTAAGTTTTCTGTGGAAAACGATGGTTTGCCTACCGTATCTTTTCCATCTGCGGGAACTAGCGGTACAACGGCAAAAGCTAGCGCCGTAATTGACGCCGATGGATTCATTGCAGGATTGAGAGTAGTTGAGCCAGGTCGTTACTATTCTGGAACTTCAGCCGGAGGCAAGGTGCTTCCTCCGAGTTTCGACAACGCTAAAGTCTTACTTCCCAATGGGTCCGAAATGGATGTCAAAGTCCTTTGGGAGCAAGATACCTCATCGCCAGGAACTTGGACTGTTGCAGGATTCGATTTTAATTCACAAACTATGCCATCAGGCATTCCCGCTGGTCCGCAAAAAGGTGATTTTTATTCCTTTGCAACAGGTTCGACTTCCTTTGTCGAACACCGTGATGAAAATGGTTCCATTGTAGATGTTTCTTACAACGGTTCTAAAACAAACTCTGAATTTTACATAGGTCATGAAAGCAAGATCTCTTCACTGCTAGAAGCCAAAGATGGAGGAACCGAGAAATTGGGAGGAGTTGTATCTGCTCTTGTTGATTTGAGGGAAGCTCTTCGTAGTGCTAAGCCATCAAGTTATGCCGCAGAGGTAGAACTTGCCAATCAAAAGCTCATCTCCTTGGAGGAACAGGTCATAGACAACATGGGAGAACTGGCGTCCAAAATGGTGCGTATGGAGACAGTCAAGTCACACGATGAAGAGTATTACATGGAACTCAACGAACGAGTGTCTAGGGATCTGGACGTTGATGTGTCGGAAGCCATTATGAGATTGATGCAGGCTTCCACATCTTATCAAGCAGCACTTCAAGTCGGAGCCCAAATAATGAACACCTCCTTACTTAATTATATCTAGGATGTCTTTCCACACCCTCTTTCTAATAGATCAAGTGATTAACCCGCCCTGCCCGTGAAATTAAATCTTAAAGATGAATTGCCCATTAGTTCGGATGCGGAACCTGTAACTCGCAACGAAGTCTCTTTGCCTCAGGGATTGTTTGGCTTCCCCGATATCCGCTCCATGGAACTTGTTTTTGACAAGGAAGAACTCCCCTTCATGTGGTTGCGCGAACAAGTGCAAGACGGTTTGGCTTTCGTTGTCCTCGAACCGGGCGGCATCGTTCAGAATTATTCTGTAGAAATATCTGACGCCGACATTCAAATTCTTGGTATTACAGGTGCCGAGGACACCATGATTCTTAATATTGTTACGATTTCTTCCGAACATCCCGGTAAGATTTCCTTAAATTTAGTGGGCCCGATTATCCTCAACCGCAAAACGCTCGAGGCAAAGCAATGCATCATTAATAACCACGAGGAATTCTCGGCTCGCCACATGATCGATGTGGGCGATTCCGAGGCATAGCCTTCGTTTCTGCAAGCGGAGTTGACGAAATGCTTATTCTTTCCCGAAAAATCGATCAATCCATCATCATTGGAGAAAACATCGAGATTTCTCTTACCAAGATCGAGGGTGATTCCGTTAAAATCGGAATATCCGCTCCTCGTTCAATAGCTATTCTCAGAAAAGAGATCCTTGAGGAAATGCAGTCATCGAACAAAGCGGCAGCAGCAGCGGCGACGCCGGCTAAGGGGGCCTTGGTGGCAAACTCTGCTAAGCAACTCATGGCGCAATTAAAAGCCAAAAAAGCAGGACAAGCCGAGCAGCAAAAGAACCCTCCGCCTCAACCTGTTTCGACCGCAGGAAATTAATTTTCAGTTTAGCAAACTGGACCGATCGGTTTTGTGTCTCTCTTCTGGATTTTTTTTAATACCCGTTAGTTTTGGTTTGTAAAAGAGGAACCCTCCTCTTTTTCATTAAAGATCGAATTCCTGCTTTAGTGAATATTGCCTTCTTTAACCTAAACCCATGGATCGCTTGGTGATTAACTTTCGTCTTTCTTTTATTGTATTTTGGATTCTGCCTTTAAGTTCTTTTGTCTTTTCTATTTACGGTCAAGTTAATGCAAAAAAGGATCCTGCCCTTGACCTATATTTTAGCGCTAACGCTCTTTACAATCGTGGGTTATACGAGTTAGCGGTGGATGAGTTCCGCTCCTTTATTAGCAAACATGCCAAGCATCCAAAGGTCCCCTTTGCCAATTTGGGACTAGGGCTGTGCCTCTTACAAGCGGGCAAAGCAGTGGAGGCTGAACCCGTATTTGCCCGAATTGCAAGCAATCGAGAAATTCTTGCCCTCGCACCAATTCACAACTTCCGAGGCAATTGTCTGCTAAGTCTTGGTAAGCATGCCGATGCGGAAAAGGCTTTCTCCGTGACTATTGCCAGAGACAAGAATCCTGCTCACTTAGCGGATGCTTATGCAGGTTATGCCGAGGCACTGTACAATCAAGGTAAGTGGGAGCAAGTCGTAAAGGCGACCGATGAGGCTTATCGTAGAGCACCAAAGTCTTCGGTTGCTCACCGTTGTTCCCTTCAGGGAGCTCTGGCTCGTTTCGAATTGAAGGATTTCCTCGGATCCAAGACCATTCTTGACCGATTGGTGAAGGATAAGGACACTCCCGCTGATTTTGCTCAGGATGTTTCCTTCCTGCTTGCCGAGTGCTTTCGGCAGGAGAAGGATTACAAGAATGCCGTAAAGTATTATGATCAAGCTCGCAAGCAAGACGGAGATCGTTCTCTTGAAGCCAATTACAGGCTCGGTTACGTATACTTTCTGGATGAGAATTACGATCAGTCCATCCGTGAATTAGACGATTTTGTTAAGAAAAACAAGAGCTCCGAGTTAGTTGCTCGGGCAAATCTTTACCTTGGCCGGTCGTATCTTGAGAAAAAAGACCTTAACAATGCCGTAAAAGCTCTAGTCGGACTTGTGGGAGATTCCGAAATCGGTGCCGAGGCAGGACTTTGGCTGGGGAGGTCGCACTTGCGAAACAAGGATTTCGCCAATGCCCAGCAGGTCTTGAAGCCGATTGTTGACCGTTTTGGTGAAGGTGAACTAGGCGATGACCTTCGTTACGATTACGCCACTGCACTCATGCAGGGGGACAAGTTTGACGAGGCTGCTCCCATATTTGCAAAGGTGGGCAAAAAGGGTCCGCTTGCCGCCAACTCTCTTTGGATGGAGGCATATTCTCTTCATCAAACTAAGAGCTACGCCAATAGTTTAACGCGATGCGAAGTCTTCCTTTCAAGTCACAAAGTTGATGAGAATGCCCCCGAAGTTCTTTTCCTCCGAGCAGAAAACCTCTTTCTGTTGGAACGGTTTGGCGAGGCGGTCGTATCGTACGAAAGCCTGCTCAAAGTTAAGGGCATCGCCCCAGACCGACAAGACGTGGTACGATTTCGCATAGGCCAAATCCGTTATCAAGAAAAGAAGTGGCCGGAGTCTCTGTCCATGTTGGAACCTTTGCTGAATAAGAACCCTAAGGAGCCTGCTTTTGCTCAACTTCGATTTGTCGCAGGAGATTGTTATTATAATCAAGAAAATTGGAAAAAAGCCGTTGTTCAATTCCAGACTTTTGCCCAATTCCAACCGAAGGACCCCAATGTGGGTTTAGCCCTTTTTAAGCTAGGGAAATCCCGAGAGAACGATGGTGACGTTAATGGTGCGATACAAACCTTGCGACAGATGCTCGCCAAGCACGGCAAGGAGGAGCATGCGGCCCATGCTTCTGTTGAGCTTGGGCGGCTTCTTTACGAAGCCAAACAATTTGCCGAGGCAAAGAAGATCCTTTTGTCTGCTGAGAAATCCGAGTTTGCCCCGCATGCCATTTACTTTCTCGGTTACCTATCCCTAGCCGAGAGGAATCAAGCGGATGCGCTGGCTCGCTTTCAAACTCTATCGACAAAGTACGCCGGACACGATTTGGCTTCCGATGCCACCCTTCAATACGGCAAACTACTTGCCCTCGAAGAGGAGTTCGCCAAGGCCAAACCCGTGCTTGACGGGTTCCTGAAGAAGTTCCCGACCCATGCCAAAGCAGGGCAGGCTCACTTTTACTTGGGAGTCACCCTCGCTCGCCAGGAGGGATTCGCCGATGCTTTGAAGCGTTTTCAAGGCGTTCTTGCGGGCGACAAGGCTTCACCCTTGCGCGAACGTGCCTATTATGAGTCCGCATGGTGTGAAAAAGGTCTTGAGAGGCCTCAAGGCGCACGCAAGTTTTACGAGTCTCTTGTTTCCGAGTTCCCCAATGGGGATCTCATTCTCGATGTTTGCTTCGAGTTAGCCGAACTCGAATTCGAAGCGAAGGAGTATGCTGTCTCCGTTGCTCGTCTAGAGAAACTTTTGCCGAAAGCTACTCGCCCTGACCTAAAGGAGCGTGTGCTCTATCGAGTTGGTTGGAATCGTTTTAATATGGGTGAGGATCAGACCGCGGCCAAAGCCTTCGAGGATATGATCGCTCTCAACCCAAAGTCCGAGAAATTGGTCATGGCCTCCTATCAGGCAGGGGAGGCTCGTCTGCGCATGAAGGATTTCGAGCCGGCTAGGCAGCATTTTCTCCGAGTTGCCAAAGCCGGTAAAACCGAGGATGGGCTTCATGAGCAAGCTCTCCTTCGTCAAGGGGAGACCGAGGGCCTTACTAATCGCTGGCCGGACTCCCAACGTTGTTACGAGGAGTTCCTTCGTACCTACAGTACCAGTGATTTTATTCAAAGAGCCCGTTTTGGAATCGGATGGGCATTGGAAAATCAAAACCGTTATCCCGACGCGATTAAGCGATACCAAGAAGTACTCGCTACAGGTGATCGAGACGAAACGTCTGCTCGGTCTCAATTCCAGATAGGCGAGTGCCAATTGGTATCCAAGGCATACGACGACGCCATCAAGGCCTTTGTTAAGGTGGAAGTGAATTACGCCTACCCGAAATGGGCTTCCCGAGCACTCCTTGAGATGGGGAAAGCTCTAGAAGCCAAGGGCGAACCTCAAAAAGCCAAGGCCAATTACGAGCAAATCGTGAAGAAATACCCCGAGACAACAGCTGCTTCCGCCGCTAAGAGCCTAATCGCCAAGATCGGTTCATGAAATTTTCTCTTTTATGCGAAATAATCCGAAGAACTCATACCATGAATAATTACCGCCTTCCTCTTTCCCTCTTCGTTTGCGCCATGTCGTTTGTCGCTATGCCTTTTGGGTTCGATCTTCTCGCTCAAGGAGACGTAGCAGCCGAAGCTGCCAACGCGGTTGAAACTCAGCCTGAATCCCAAACACTTCTCAATCTCATTGCAAAAGGTGGTATGCTCATGATCCCCATCGGCCTTTGTTCGGTTGTGGCCGTTTACGTTGCCATTTGGCAGTTTCTGGCTCTCCGCCGAGATCAATTGCTTCCATCCGGATTTCGTTCCAAATTGCGAGAAAGCTTGGGTGCGAAAGGTGACGACGTCGACAGCGGTTTGGCTTATTGCGAGCAAGTCGGTGGTCCCGTTTCTCGAATATTCAAGGCCGGCATTCCTAAAATTGGAAAAGGGGATGAAGTCATTGAAAAAGCGATCGAAGATGCTGGTGCTCGCGAGGTCGGCAAAATGAAACGACAGGTGCGCCCGCTTTCTGCTGTTGCAACCATATCCCCCCTGCTCGGCTTGCTCGGTACGGTCTATGGGATGATTGGCGCCTTCCAGGCTGCAAGCGCAGCAGGTGCGGGAAAGGCCGATACTCTTGCTACCGGAATTTATGAAGCGCTCGTGACCACTGCCGCAGGTCTCACCTTGGCGATTCCGGTTTTAATATGTCATCAGATCCTAACTGGAAAAATCGATTCCCTTGTGGACGAGATCGACGACGTTGCCGTGGATTTCCTCGAGCATGTTGGAGGAAATGGGTCCGGCGACAAAAAGTCTTCTGCGAAAAAACCAAGAGCAAAGTCTAAGCCCCCATCAGCCAAGTCTGCCGTCGCGGCTGTTTAAACTAGGACCCTTTTCAATCCCCAACCCGAGAAAGCTATGAGAATCGACCGAGATGAATCTTCGGATGATAATGTCATCAACATCTCTTCCCTGTTGGATGTCATGTTCATTCTGATCATATTTTTCCTCGCAACCGCGACATTCACGGAAGAGGAAACCGACCAGTCGGTAAACCTGCCCGAAAGCTCGATGGCTCCTTCTAGTCTGAGTGCCAAGCCAAAGACGATTACCATCAATGTGCATGCCGACGGATCCTACTTGGTGAACAACCCCGTGACGCAACGCCACGAAACGATGGATTTGGCTGCCATGCGAGAAGAACTGACTCGTGCCCTCGAATCCAACGCGGGGCAGAAGGTACTTTTACGCGGTGATCGGAAAGCCTATCACGAAGCAGTCGCCATGGCCATGGCTTGCTGTAAGGAAGTCGGTTTCAACGACGCCAATATCGGTTACCAGTACAAGCTTTCTGCCGCCAATTGAATCTGAGTTCATGAGCGAAGAACCGCAACATTCGGTGAAGTCTTCCGATTGGAGGGAGCAAGCCTTGGTCGCTTGGCGATCTTTCGCCAGCGACAAGAAGCGCCTGTGGATTTTCGGAAGCATCGCAACCGTGCTTATCGCTCTGCTGGTTTGGGGACTCTTCAAGCCAAACGTTTACGTTGATGGCGTGGCGGTGCGTCAGGATGCCGATTGGGCGCAGTTGCGCGACATAGTCTGGGAAGCTCCCTCGCCGATTTCTCTCGATCTCAACAAGTCGGAGGATTTTTACGACCCCACGGTCACGGCGGACAACCTTTCTCTAGTTTTCGTAAAGGGTCGCCCGGGAGAAGGAGCCGACCTTTGGACCATGGAGTGGAACGGGACGGCATGGACGAATCCTCGTCCCGTTGATGAGCTGAACACCGTATCCTCTGAAATCGGACCTGCTCTCACTCCCGATGGGAAACTTCTTTACTTCGTATCCGATCGCGAGGGTGGTCTTGGCGGCTTTGATCTTTGGGTTTCTCCTCGTGGAAGCGATGGAGCTTGGGGCGATCCCGAAAACCTAGGCGAAAACATAAATTCCGCCTTTCACGAATATGATCCTGCCTTCCATGATTTTTCGGGCCAACTTTATTATTCTTCCAACAGGCCCAAGCGTGCCTTGACCGAAAAAGAGAAAGACGCATGGATGGGGACCCTTCGTGAACTTCGCTTTGAGGAGGATTACGATCTTTTTTCCGCTCGCTTTGCGGCGGCGGGAGAAGAAGTTTCCACTACTCCCAATTTTGATCCTGCTGAGCGAGTTCATGCTCTCAACACTACTTTCAACGAGGGTCAGACCTCACTCAGCGCTCGTGGGGATTTCCTCTACTTTAGTTCAGACCGCAAGGGTGGGGAAGGGGGCTACGATCTTTACCGAAGTCGAGTATACGAGGGTGAAATTCTTCCTCCTGAAAATCTTGGAATCCCCGTAAATAGCGCCTTTGACGACATGGACCCCGCCCTGACTATGGAGGGGCACCGATTACTTTTTAGCTCTGATCGAACGGCTGACCTCGCTCGCCCGTCCGGTGTGCGTCATTTTGGCATCTTCCGTACGGTTGCTCGCGAAGTCGCCCCCATGCGGTTGGATGAGAATTCCGCAGGGGGCTTTTGGCATTTTCTGGACAGCATGAAGTGGTGGTTGCTTCTCCTTCTCGCCAGTATGGCAGCTCTTTATTATCTCCTTCACAAATGGGCTAAAGCCAAGGAGATGGGAGAGGTCGGTCTTCGTGCCCGATGCATGATAGGTTCCGTAATCTTTCACGTGGTGCTTGCTCTTCTGTTTAGCCTCAAGGAGTTGGTCCAGGAAGTCATCGAGATGAAAGAGGCGACCATTATGGAGGCTAATCTTGACGTCGATGCCCTCGCGATGGAGAAGGAGGCTCTCGATATCCGAGAGGAGACGACGGAACTGCCCGAGGTCCAGGAATCGAAGGAGGCCGAAATTGTTCGTCAATACGTCGAACCCGTCGAAGTGCCAACCGAAGCGGCCGAAGCTCCCTCCACTCAGCCGATCGAGAACTCCTTTGTCGTTGAGAATCAACCTGCTATCCGAATGGAGGTTCCGACTCCTCCCAACCCGGTTGAGCTTCCCGCCGAGACCCTTTCAAAACCCGAGACGCAACCCCTCAAGGCTCTTTCCTTTACTCTACCAACCTTCCGTCTCGAACAGTCCGAACCTGTGGAGGCTCAGGCGGAACCAAAGTTTCTCGAGTTCAGCGACGTCGCACCGACCAGTCGGTCCAATACCCCCATCGAGCAACTTGAGGACATTGCCGAGAAAGCTCCGAGCCTCAAGATTCAAGAACAGGTCGAGCTGGCCGAAACTTCGGCCGTTCAACCTGTTGAAGCTCCCGAATCTCTATCGCAACCAACACCCGAGGAATTGTCCAAGGTTACCGATATCGAATTGAAGCCTGCCGAGTCTTCGTCCCGAGTCGAGGTTACTCTCGAGAGTGATCGACAAATTGAAAAGGCTGAAAACGTGCCTCAAGTACAGGCACCCACTTCGGATGAGTCTGTCGCCAAGGCTGCCGATCTGTCGCCAAATGCGGAGGCCAGCGATTCGCCCAAGCGAGCCGTGGCGGAGATACGTGGCGGGGAGTTGGCTATGGCCGAGTCCGCTCTCAAGAGCGTGGAAGCCCCCAAGAACGCAAGTGAGGAATCGGATAAGCTGGGAAACCTTTCTCAGCTTCCTTTGTCCGAGAACAACAGCACATCTCAGTCTTCACTTGCCCTCAAGCTCGAAGGTCGCACCCAATTGGAAAAGGGCGATGATACCCCCGATGTTACCGTTCCTTCCGCCGACTCCGCTGTCGCCAAGGCCGCCCCCTTTTCTCCGAATACCGAGTCCGAGGCCCTACCCGAGAAAGCCTCGACTGAGATCAGTGGAGGTGAACTGGCTAAGGCTGTATCGGTTCTGAATAGTATCGTGACTCCCATGAATACCCGTGAGGAGTCAGATAAGTTGGAAAACCTTTCCAGCATTCCGCTGACCGAAAATAAATCGCCTGCTCAATCATCCTTTACTGTTAGCCTCGAGGGGCGCGCTGAAGTGGAAAAGGTGGAAGATGTACCTAACGTCGCTCCACCCTCCACCGATTCTTCCATTGCGAAGGCTGCTGCCTTGGCTGGTTCGGCCAATGCCTCCGACAGTGCTGAACCCACCGCCGTGGAGACGACCGTAATCCCCGACGGAACAATCAGCAAGGTCTCGGCCGCCAATCAAAAGGTGACCCTTGCTCTCTCGGAAGCACCCGTATCAGACTCTCTCGCCGCGTTTCGCAACAAACCGTCGCCACTAGCCGACGGTCCCAAAGTGAGCCAAATGACTACCCCGATTACTTTGGAGAACGCCCGAGACATTTCAGGTGGCCCGGTCGAGGCTCAAATTGCCGCGATCGCCACTGATTCCGGTGTGGACAAGCTTGCCGCCTTGTCCGCGGTTACCTCCAGCCCCCTTGCCGCGCCATCCGGACTGGCGACGCTTACTGGATTGAGGTCGACCAACTCCGCGGTTCTCAAACTTCCTAAGTTTCGTTTAGCTTCTTCCTTGCCAAATGTATCCGGACCTAAACTGTCCAACCCCATAAGTCTTCGACTACCTCTCTCGGGCACTTCTCCGAAACTTGCTCTCGAGAGCAAGCCTTCTACCGATAAACCTTACATCCTACGCGATCCGAAGCAACGCGCACGGGTTCTCGAGAGATTGGGGGGAACTAAGGAAAGCGAGGAGGCTGTTTCACGTGCTTTAGACTGGTTTAGCCGCCATCAGGAGAAAGATGGGCGTTGGGCGATACACAAGCACGGAGGGCAGAAAAACCACGACATAGCTTCGACCTCCTTTGCTCTTCTTTGCTATTTCGGGTGGGGAGCAAAGCACAACAAGGATGGTCCTTATCGCGAGACTGTGGAGAAGGGCGTTCAATGGTTGATGGATCAAGCCAAGAAAGGTGATTTTACCAATGGTCAACACAACGGAATGTACGATCATGGCGTAGCCACTCTCGCTCTTGCCGAAGCTTACGGGCTGACTAAGGATCCGTCGCTGCGGGAAACCTTGCAGCAAGCGGTTGATTTCGTTGTTGCCGCCCAGAATAAGAGCCATGGAGCTTGGGACTATCGTCCGAAGTCCAAACGTATGGATACTTCGGTTTCGGGCTGGCAACTGATGGCGCTTAAAAGCGCGGACTTGGCCGGGATAGAGATACCTTCCGAATCTCTCAGACTTGCGGGCGTATGGTTGGACCGAGTCTCAGCCGGTAGCAAAAAAGGCATCTATGGTTATGATCGAGCCGGGTTCAAGACTTCGGCCATGGTCGCGGAGGGAATGTTCTCCCAGCAAATTCTCGGAACAATGGATTCGAGTCACCCGCGAATGAAGGAATCAGCCGATCACATGCTGCAACATCTCCCGAAAAACAAGGGTAATCAGGCCGACTATTACTACTGGTATTACGGTACTCTCAGTTCTTACGTCAATAAGGGGGAAGTCTGGGAAAAGTGGAATCCCTTGATGCGCGAAATCCTTATCGACCGTCAAGTTAAAGGCGGACGAGATGAAGGAAGTTGGGACTACAAGCACGGTAATCATTCCAAGCAGATGGGGCGTGTCATCACCACTGCCATCGCTACTCTTTCCCTCGAGGTCTATTACCGCTACCTACCTTCGGTGCAGGCTGGGCCCGCACAAGTCCCCCAATCGTAAACGGCTTACATCTTCCGTTTTTGTCTCTGCGTTCCTTTAGCTTGGAAAATCATGATTCTTATGATGGAGTTCAAGTGTTGCCTCCTGGGTTGTCATGCACTTCCATAAACAGAAGGTTCACCCTTCATTTGATTCTTTTTTTAGGAATTAGAGGTTGGCATAGATTTTACTTCGACTCGTGGAGTTGCTTTCGGTTTCGTGCCTAAGGATTAGCCTCGCTCTTAGTTGGGATGTAGTGAAGGTATTGAGTTGCGTTTCTATGCCTACGAGCCGGCCAAGTAGTAATTGTCGTTTTTCCAGTGCGAGAACATGACGGAGAATGGGATGGATGAGTGTTCGAACCAATCAAGCGTAATGATTAGTCAATGGTCGAACAACCGAAACAATCTCATGGGAAAGTTGAGGTGGAACGATACGCAGATTTGCTCATCCTCCTTAACATTAATGAGCTAAGACGCGGGACGCTTCCCCAACTGTTGGAAATACGGGTTGCCCGCAATGCTCAAGGCGATGGCTGATCGGTACCTCGCGAATGATTTGATGGGATCGCAAGGGCGGATACGTATAGTAATGGCCTACGCAAGGGGGGAAGAATACTCTATGTCCTCGATCATTGCCGGCATTGATTGGAAGCCTTTTTTTCGGATTTCGATATCGGCAACTTTCTTTTGTTTTGTTTCTCTTACACATTGACCTTTCGGCGGCGAATGGTTGGTTGTGGAGTTTTTTTACTCATGGGAGTGGTAAAAATTGCCGACTTCCGCAAAACTCTCTATTACTTTTCTCCAATGGCTACTTTTCGACCTTTTCGAGGGATTCGTCCTCTTTCCGACAACGTTGCGGCGGTTGCGTCGCGTCCGTACGACGTACTTGATTCGGCCGAGGCTCGCGTGGAGGCGGCGTGCTGCCCGCTATCCTTCCTTCATGTTGTGAAACCTGAGATAGACCTGCCGGCCGACGTCGATCCCTACGGAGACGAGGTATATGCCAAGGGCAGGGAGAATTTTGGACGATTGTTGGAATTTGGGCATATGAAGCGGGATGAAGAGCCCAGCTACTATCTCTATAGGCTGACCATGGATGGTCGTTCCCAGACGGGGGTTGTGGGCTGCTGTATGGTGGATGAGTATTACGACGGCAGGATAAAGAAGCACGAGCTTACTCGCCCCGTGAAGGAGGACGATCGGGTGCGGCATGTGAAAACTCTGAATGCGAATGCCGAGCCTGTTTTCTTTTCCTACCGCGGGAACGAAGCCATCGACGGGTTTGTTTTGGAGCAACTTTCCGGCGTTCCTGTATACGACTTTACTTCCGAGGATGGCATCAGGCACGAATTCTGGATCGTTTCGGATTCCGAGGAGGTGTCTCGTCTGCAGTGTCTTTTTTCGGATGTGCCTTTTCTTTATGTGGCCGACGGGCATCACCGCACGGCTGCTGCGGCCCGAGTGGGCAAAGAGCGACGAGAGGCCAATCCGGACCACGATGGGTCGGAAGAATACAACTTTTTCCTAGCCGTGCTCTTTCCGGAGGACCAGTTGCAGATTTTCGACTACAATCGAGTTGTTACTGATCTTAACGGTCTTTCAGAGGAAGAGTTTCTGGCAAAGTTGGAAACTTCCTTCGATGTGAGGCCTTCGCCGACTGGAGCTTGTCGGCCTTCGGGTATGCGGGAGTTCGGCCTTTACCTGAAGGGCAATTGGTTCCTGCTCCGGGCGAAGGAGGAGGTATGGGACGATGACGACCCCATTGGCGCCCTTGACGTTACGATTCTTTCCAATCATGTATTGGATCCTGTTCTTGGTATAACCGACTTACGGCGCGACAAGCGGATAGATTTTGTTGGCGGTATTCGGGGGCTGAATGAGCTTGAACAT
Organism: Opitutia bacterium; assembly: GCA_002730975.1. Lineage (GTDB taxonomy): Bacteria > Verrucomicrobiota > Verrucomicrobiia > Opitutales > Seribacteraceae. The sequence continues at coordinate 35,228 of PCBO01000062.1, read as the reverse complement.
CGAGTGGACTCCGGAGAAATGGCTGTTGCTTTTGCTCTTCATCCCGTTTCCATGAAACAATTACTCAGAATCGCCGATGCCGATCAAATAATGCCACCCAAAACCACATGGTTTGAACCAAAGCTACGCAGCGGCTTGGTGGTGCACGAATTGGAATGAGTTCCGGGCAACATGACTTTACCCCCGCACTTGGAAAGGTGTTGACAACCTTGATCGGGGCTCGAGAGGAAACTACTCCCGATCGTCGATTGGGGCGCACCATGCTAGGCTTTAGAGAGCTTCTCGAATATGAGGACAGGTTGGATTTCGACGAAAACGAGCGTCCCCTGTTGGACCTCGCGAGGTTGAAGGCTGTTCGGCTTCTCTTAGACAATCTTCCCGCCGATGATGAGCTTGATCCGACGGTGTGGACTAAATACTACACTTTCTTGAGCGTTGAGGGAGCCGAAGCTCGGGAACTGTTGGAAGTTAAGGAACCTGAGTTGGCCGTGGTGTGGAGCGATTTCTGTTCATGTCTTCCAAAAGTGATGGACGAGGCCATCGGGTTTTCCCAAAACTGAGGTTTTGAAAATTTTAATCCTTACCTCTTCTACAGGCGGTGGACACGATATGCGAGCCAAGGCCCTCGGTGATTGGGCTCGGGGAGAAAAGTTACCGACTCGCATCTACAAGCCTCTGGAATACGGTAGCCGCCTGTACCTGTTCGGCACTCGTTTGTACAACTCGATTCAGAAGACCTTTCCTTTGTTGCACCGGGTATATTTTCCCTTTTTGGAGGCTGCTTGCCTGCACAGGAGGGCAGGTTTTATTTTAGGGGCAAAGCGATTCAAGTCCGTGGTTCGGGATTGTGCCCCGGACGTGGTGGTGAGCATGCACGCCCATTTGAACCATGGCTATCGCGACCTCGTGATGGATGCGATGCCCGAGAAACCTCCGGTTTTCTCCATTTACTGTGGAGAGCTTGGAGATGGCCCCGGATTTAGCCGACATTGGGTAAATCCCGATGCGGATCTTTTCGCAGGTCCATTTCCCGAAACTTGTCAGGCTGCAATTTCCCGCGGTATGCCTGAGGATAAGGTATACGAGGCTGGCTTGCTGCTGCGCCCGGCCTTTTTCGAAAAGCCCAAAGCCAAGGCCGATGAGGCTCTTTTGCGTAAGAAGTGGGACTTAGACCCGAAGTTACCTTTGCTTGTTCTTGGAACGGGAGCCAATGGGGTGAATAGGCACTTGCCCGTGGCCATCGCTACTCGTGCCCTAGGGAAAGTGGCACAAATTGTGGCTCTTTGCGGGGAAAATCGAAAAACCATGCGCTGGCTAGAGACGATGGGGCAGCACTCCAAGGTTCCATTGCGTCCGCTTCCCACGATTCCGGCCTCGGAAATAGCCCTTCTAATGCGCTCGGCTACTATGCTTTTCGCTCGTCCCGGAGCCGGAACTATGTCCGAGGCCATTGCCTGTGGGACGCCTGTGCTCTTCGATGTTTCGCGCGGGGTAATGCCCCAAGAGCAAAATAATCTGAGTTTTTGGCAAACGCGAACGAGCGGACTTAACTCAACCAAGAAAGCCTTAGACGTACCGCGCCTTCTTCTTTCCCACTCTCTGCCGGCGACCTTGCCTTATGCCGGGAAGGAAACGCCCTTGCGCTTTCTGGAGAAGCTACGTGAAATCGTCGCTTCTCGATGAACGATATCAAGGACACCCTGGTTTCTGCCGCTACTTTCCGAGCCTTGGAGGCTTGTTCCGAGGAATGGGTAAAGCGGAGTGGAAAGGGAACGCCCTTAAAGGTGAATTTTTCAGATAGCGGCGAGGTTCGGTTTTCGCCTGGTGGGCTTTGTTTTGCCGATTATTTGGTATTTTTAAGAGCCCTTACTCATGGGTTTGCGATGCCTCGGATTGCTCCCATGCTTATCCGGCCTTTGCAAACCTTTCGGGTGATTTGTACCCTAAGAGCATTTGCTGCGGCGTTGGTCGATTCCGAGAATCTAAAGACTAGGGTTGCTTTGGGGCTGCGCGGAGGCTTGGGAGCAGCAGAATCTTACGCCAAGCTCGATTCGAATTGCATCGACGCCATTGGCAGGGAGAGGCCCGGTACGGTTTCGTTTACGGTGGGGGGAGAAGATTTATCCATGTGGTTCCGTATTGAGCCTGAAGCTGGGTATAGTTCCGGAAGCGGTGAACCTCCTGAGATTCCCGCAGCCCGAGTCTGCTTTCGCGACTTGGAGGTGGCGTGCCGAGCAGTCGACGGAAAGCTGGACTCTTTGGCGGCTCCGGCGCTTGGCGAGGTGGAGGTGACGGGTAGGATTCCCCTTGCTGAATCGGTGGGGTACGTTGCCGATATAGCTGCTCGGAACTTGGTTTTTGCTAGATGACTCTCCCTCGTACACGTTCCGACGAACTGTTTCTGCGGGCCACGAAGGTTGTACCGGGAGGGATTTACGGTCATCTTGCCCCCGCAGGTGGTTTGCCGAAGGTTTTTCCGCATTACGCCGAGAGTGCGGAAGGTTGCCGTTTTCGAGACGTGGACGGGAACGATTGGCTCGACTTCATGTGCGGTTATGGCGCGATTCTCTTAGGGCATAGGGATTCCGAGATCGAGGAAGCTGCCGAACTGCAACGACGGGACGGAGCCGTCCTCAATCAGCCGACGGCCCGAATGGTAGAGTTGGCTGAGGCTATGGTGGAGCGCATTGACTTTGCGGAATGGGCTGTTTTCGCCAAGAATGGTTCGGACGTCACGACTTGGGCGACCCGTGTGGCACGGGAGCATACCGAACGCCGTTTCGTTTTGAAGGCGAGAGGCGCTTACCACGGGGTGGACGCTTGGTGCGATCCCGGTTTCGGCGGGCGAATTCCAGAGGATCGAGATTTCGTTGACGAATTCAAATGGAACGATCTTGATGAACTTCGTGATCTCGCCAAGGAGCATGAGGACGATGTCGCCGCTATTGTACTTACACCCTATCATCACGCCGCCTTTGGACCCTCGGAAATGCCTGCGGATGGGTTTTGGTTGGGCGTGCAGGAATTATGTCGGGATAAAGGCATCATTCTCGTTCTCGACGATGTGCGAGCGGGTTCTCGGTTGCATGAGGGTGGTTCGCACCGTCTTTTTGGCTTCACTCCAGACATCGCTTGTTACTCCAAGGCGTTGGGTAACGGTTACGCCATTTCCGCTTGCGTAGGACGAGAAGACCTTCGCCGCGGGGCAAGAGACGTTTTTCTCACAGGTAGCTGCTGGAACGATGCGGTGGCCATGACAGTTGCCATTAAGTGCCTTGATCTAGCTCGGAAACGCAATGTTGTGGATAAGCTGAATACGCTCGGGGTCAGGCTTTCTAAGGGACTTCGTGACGCCGGGGCTAAGCATGGCTTTTCGTTTAGCCTTACGGGGCCTCCTGCGATGCCCTTTCCTTGGTTCGATGGAGATGGCAATCTTTACCTGTTGCAGAAATTCTGTGAACTTTGCGCCTTGGAGGGCGTTTTCTTTCATCCTCACCATAATTGGTTCCTATGCGGAGCCCACGAGGAGACGACGATCGATCAAGCGGTTAATGCAGCTTCGGTTGCGTTCTCCAAGTTGATTGCGAAACACGACTAGGCGAAGGTTTCCGTAAAGAGTCGGGTTAGGAATTCATTCGAAGGCTTGGCGTCCACCATGGCGTCTTCCAGCAACCAAAGGATACGGCGGAGTTCCTTGATTCTAATTTCCAATTCTTTCGAGGAAGGTTTTTTCCCGGGACCGATCTCCGGCATCACGGCAAAGGAGTAATCGCCAATCAAGGTGGCAATGTCCTGATTCCCCAGAAGTTCTTGAAGATAACTAAGCTTTTCTTGGGTTGTGACTTTTCGCTTGGCAAAGAGTGGTCGAAGGTTTTTCCAAGCTTCGTCGCAGCGGGTAGCCATTATAGTTAGTACTTGGTCAAGACCTTGCCCCGAAATGCCTCGGCGTTCCGAAAAAACGGCAGTATCAGATTCGTAGGGTGTAAGGGTTTCGGAAAGGGCTTCCTTGAGCTCGTCAATTTGCTTGGGATGTATTACGATGGAACCTTCCAATAAGGCTCCTCGATCATTGAGGTTGATCACATTTCTTCCACGAGAGATGCGGGCGCAGGTTTCAGATGTTTCACTCCAGTCCGAAAGGAAAGGGGTAGATACGGTTTCGGCATGATTCCCAGGGACATTGTGGCTGGTCTTTGTAAGGATTTGCATGTGAGATCGTCCCGTATTTTCAGCATAACGATCGGTACCATCGCCCCCACCGGCCAGATCCATTCCTACAAGCATGATTGCGGTCGGATTCAGGAATTCTGCGACGAGCATTGCTGCCAGTCCTGCGTTGTTCACTGCAAGAAGACTGGTTTTTGGGATGCCCTTGGCTGATAGCCAATCTTCAGTCATTACTCTACCAGAGAGATAGCGTACTTTGTCTCCCCAGCGTTGCGACCAACTGGAGTGGGATTGCGTGGAAAGAATTGCGATGCCAGGGCGATGGTCAATGGTGGTGCAGGAATCGTGACTTTTTTCGGGATCGATGCTGACTACGAAGTCAGGATTTACCCCTGCATCTTTTAAAGCTCTAAGAGCACTGTCGGCGGCAACCACTAGCGGTTTTGGGAATCCTTTCTTAATTAGCGGCAAGGTTACGTCCAGCGATGGGCCCGCTCCAACGATCACAGCTAGGTTTCCTAGGGCTGTATCTCTCCACTTTTCGGGGATGCGTGAGCGAAGGTAGCCTGCGAGGTTCCGAAATACCTGTTCTTGTCGCAACACGCCCGTGTCGGATCTTGTTCGACGAGCCCTTAGTGTAGAATCAATAGAAGAAATGACGAGTTCTAGGATTGAAGTATAAGCATTTTCGTCATCCTCCGAGATATGTGGACTGACTTTGACGGCGGGTGGTTTATCGTATTGGAGGCGAATGAATTCGTCGATGGTCTCGGAAATCTTAGTGGATTCGGAATTCCTATCCAAATATTGAATGTTCTTAGGATCTGAGGAAGACAATCTTTCTTTTGGAGGTGCGATCCAGAGAACACCTTTGGAATAGATTTCGGCTTCGGAAGAGAGGAGAGACTTCTCGATTGGGCCCAATATAATGGCTGAGACAGTTCCTGTGGAACTTGTTTCTGATAGCCATGGAGAATTCATGAATTTTCTGTTTTGGTCAACAAGAGGTCTGTTTGTCAAATTTCTTATGGGCGATGAGTTCTTCCTCGTTTCGGATGGACTAAGAGAGCATAAAAAGGTTTATTGGTATCTAGCCATGTTAAACGGCAAATCAATTCTTGTTACCGGAGGTACCGGTTCCTTTGGTCAATGTTTCATCAAGACGCTTCTTGATCGTTACGAACCCAATCGTGTCATCATCTATTCCCGAGACGAGTGGAAACAGTCTGAAATGGCAGCGAAACCTGAGTTTGATAATTCTGCGTTACGTTTTTTCCTCGGTGATGTCCGCGATGGTGATCGTTTGAATCGAGCCATGCGCGGAGTGGACTATGTTATACATTCAGCAGCTCTCAAACAGGTTCCCGCCGCTGAGTACAACCCACACGAATTTATCAAGACGAATGTGAATGGGGCGACGAACATCGTGGAGGCTGCATTGACTGCCGGTGTGAAAAAAGTGGTGGCTTTGAGTACGGACAAAGCGGTGAATCCGGTTAACCTTTATGGAGCGACCAAGCTTTGCTCGGACAAGGTCTTCGTTGCCGCCAATAGCTATGCGGGAGAGGGAGGTACCATTTTTTCGGTCGTTCGCTATGGCAACGTCGTGGGATCGCGCGGAAGCGTGATTCCTCTTTTTTGCCGTCAACGCGAAAACGGAAAGATCACCGTGACCGATCCCGAGATGACGCGCTTTCTGATAACTCTGGATCAGGGGGTTGAGTTTGTTCTTCGAAGTTTAGACGATATGGTAGGGGGAGAGTTATTCGTTCCCAAGATTCCCGCTTGTACGGTTTCGGACATAGCCCAAGTCGTCGCTCCGGATTGCGAATGGGAAGTATTGGGTTTACGACCTGGCGAAAAGGTTCACGAGGTACTGATACCCGAAGACGAAGCTCGAAACGTTCTGGAATTCGATGACCATTTTGTTATCCAGCCCATCCAGTCTTTCTGGGGTAATAAGATTGGAATTCTTGGGGGTGTTTCTTGTTCTCCAGGCTTCCGATATGCAAGTAACTGTAATTGCGAAACTTTCACAAGGGACCAGTTGACCGCCCTTCTCGCCGAATACCTACCTGCCAATCGGCGGGAATCGGAATAAGCCGGCGTTCCCGGTTTTTCAATGAACGGCAACCTCATCGTAGAGACTCTCCGTTCCTCTTCCTTTCCGCCCGTCGTTGTGGCTGAGCTTTCGGGAAATCATCGCGGCGAACTAGAACATGCCTTGAATCTCGTTGATGCCGCGGCTGATTCCGGAGCGGATGCGGTTAAGCTTCAGACCTATCGACCAGACACAATAACCATCAATTCTCGCGAGGATCGTTTTTTGATTACCGAAGGGCTTTGGGCGGGACGATATCTCACCGATCTCTACGCTGAAGCCATGACACCCTGGGAATGGCATCCTCAATTGAATGAACGAGCCGCCGAACATGGTATGGCGCTTTTTAGCTCTCCTTTCGACGATACCGCCGTTGATTTCTTAGAAGCATCCATAGATCCCCCACTTCACAAAATCGCATCCTTCGAACTGAACCACTTTCCCTTGCTTCGGAAGATTGCTCAGACCGGTAAGCCGGTGGCGGCAAGTGTCGGCGCATCGACCAGCGATGAAATCGGAGAAGCCGTTGCCCTCCTCCAGACCGAGGGATGTCCTCTAATCATTCTACTCCAATGCGTTAGCCAATACCCTGCCAGTCCCAAGGATTTCCACCTTGCCAGCCTAGTAGACTTAGCCGCTAAGTTCAATGTGCTTTCAGGGCTTTCCGATCATTCATCGGGGCACATAGTACCTGTCGTGGCGACCACCCTTGGTGCCCGATTGATTGAGAAGCATCTTGTTCTCGATCGAAATGACGGTTCCATTGATGCCGGTTTCTCCATGGAACCTCATGAGTTTCAAGACATGGTTAATGCCGTACACTCGGCTCATGCCTCGTTGGGAGAAGCGAGAATCGGCTTAAAGGACGATAATCATCCCTCCCGCCGCTTCCGCCGCTCCATCTTCGTCTCCAGTTCAATTCGTAAAGGAGAGGAGCTCACTCCTGAGAATTTGCGTATCGCTCGCCCTTCCGATGGTTTATCGCCGGCTCTTTGGGATGAGGTCCTTGGTAAAGCGGCTACTTGCGACATGGAACCCGGACACCCTTTGGCTTTAGGGAATTGGGGCGAGTAGGTTGTTACTGAATAGTTCCTTTCCGTCTTTTCCGAAAAAAAAGTCCTCCTTATTTGGTAACTTGTGCTTTTTGGCGCTATATTCTATTGTAAGTACAGAATAGCGTTGAGTTGTAAAGTGAACGACCTGCCTTCTGGAATTCTATAATTTGGTAAGATTATGGCGATTAAGTTGGGGACCGAAATTGATACAATGGTAGTGCCCCGTTTTCACGGCACTACTGATGAGCGCCTTCGCAAGGCGTGTATTTGGGTGTCCGCTAATTGCCCTGGTCGCAACCTGACTCTAGAGGAAATCGGTGGCATTATGGGCGTTACTCGTGAGCGAGTCCGCCAGATCGAGGCTAGAGCCCTGAGAAAACTTAGGCATCCATCACGAATGAACATTCTCAACGAGTTGCGACCTTAAGTAGTTTTGTCGGTGGCTTTGCCTGTTCGCCGAACTACCATGCATCGTCTGATTCACGAGTGGATGATCAATTCGACTTTTCCCAGTCGCATGTATCCATCACTTAAAACGCGAGTCCGTAGTCCTCCTTGTCCCATCAGGAACTTTTCGGTTCCCGGAGCTACGACTTCGTCCATCCAGTAGCATGGAGTGCATTCCTGTACGCCTTCGAATTCAATCTCACCAAGCTTGAAGGATTTGCCTATAAGGGTATTTAAGTTCAACCCGCGTGTGTAAATGTTTCGGCGGTATAAGTCAGGGGTATGATTTGAGCTGAATTTCTTTTGCACGGATTCATGGACGGATTCGTCAAAAAATGTAACCTGTGCCTTGTAGTTGTTTTTATAGCCGAAATAACGATCTCCCCTGATTCCTTTGCCCGTTATGCATTCCACTCTTTCTTGCGAAGATACTTCATTATGAGACCTACCTAAACCGTGGCGGCCTTTAAAGTCATGTCCTTCTGAAATGAATAAAGCGACAATCTCAACGCGGCATGCCATCTCTTGTAACATGCAAAGATCGTATCCTCATGCAAAGTAATTTATTTTGCTTGGCATTTACAAGTAAGTAAATCTTCCTATTTTGTTTGTGACCAAGTCTATTGAGGATATGACTCGTAAGGACGCCTTTATCGTACTGAATGGAATGCAAGGCGTAGGTCCGGTTATGCTCCGAAGGTTGCTGGAGAGATTTAACGAGGACCCCGTATTGATTCTTCATTCATCGGAAGCGGAATTGATGAGCGTCAAAGGTGTAGGCAAAAAAGCGACTTCGGGCATCCGTGGCTGGAGAGATGGCAATTGGTTGGAGCTGGAACGCGGCCGAATCGCTAAACATGGGGCTCGTTTCATAACAGTCGAGGAAGGGGATTATCCTCAAGCACTCCTTGAGACTTTTGACCCCCCTATAGGTCTCTATTGCCAGGGTACTTCTCCTAGCGAACCCTGTGTCGCTATCGTCGGAACTCGGCTGCCCACGCTTTATGGGCAAAACATGGCTCGTGAGATCGCTTCCGGGTTGGCGAATATTGGTTTTTGTGTTGTTAGTGGTATGGCTCGAGGGATCGATGCCGCTGCACACGAGGGAGCCTTGAATGCTAGTGGCAGAACTGTTGCGGTTTTCGGTTGCGGTATAGATATTATTTATCCACCGGAACATTTGGATCTTTATCGTCGCATCGTTGAGACGGGGGCAGTGGTTTCAGAGTTTCCCTTTGGCCGACGGGCTGACCGACAGACCTTCCCCATGCGCAATCGCGTAGTTGCAGGAATGTGCGCGGGAGTTGTCGTGGTAGAATCCTCGGCGGTCGGTGGCAGCATGATTACTGCTCGCTTTGCGGGCGAGCAGGGTAGGCAAGTGTTCGCCGTGCCCGGTCGAGCCGATCAACCCACCGCGGTCGGTTGCCACAAGCTTATTCGCGACGGCGCCACTCTAGTGACCCATGCCGAACAGGTAATCGAGGAAATTGCTCCGAGTTTGGGCCTGTCTTGGGCTAGTTCGGTTTCGGACGGCGATTCCGACGCTTCTTCCGGCAAGGCTGTTCCCGACGATCTGTCCCCTGCCGAAGGCACGCTTTACGCCTGCCTGAAGGACGGGTCCATACTTACTTCCGATAGCCTGTGTGAAAGAACAAATCTTCCTGTCCACCAGGTGGCTGCGGCACTTACCATGCTGGAACTGAAGCGACTGGTCTCTAGGTGTCCCGACGGTTCGTTTGAGGTGAGATAGATTCTAGGCTTTGACTCTTTTCACTTTGGCGTTGTTAGGTGCTTTGACTTCGCGTAACAGTGCATCAATGAAGGCACTCACCCTTGTAGATTACAAAAAATTCGAGTACGGAGACGCTACGGATCCAATCGTTGGAAAAAAAGACGTTCTCGTCGACGTCAAGGCATGCGGAATATGTGGCAGCGACGTGCACGGCATGGATGGCAGCACAGGTCGCCGTCGACCTCCGATCATCATGGGACACGAGGCTTCCGGTGTGGTTGTCGAAGTAGGTGACGAGGTGACGGAGTGGAAATCCGGAGACCGAGTTACCTTTGACTCAACTACCTATTGCGGGGAGTGCCATTATTGCGAGAAAGGTTTAGTTAATCTTTGTGGTAATCGTCAGGTGATTGGCGTTTCTTGCGAAGATTACAGGCGTCACGGCGCCTTTGCAGATAGGGTTGTGGTCCCGCATTTTGGAGTGTGTTCCATTCCGAATGGAGTGAGTTTTGAGCAAGCTGCATTGGCTGAACCAGTATCAATTGCTCTACACGGAGTGAGTCGTCTCCCGATCTCGAGTGGAGAAACTGGAGTGGTAGTCGGAACAGGAATGATTGGACTGTTTCTTGTCCAAGCTCTAAAGGCAGCCGGTTGTGATTATGTTTTCGCCATAGATTTGGCTGAGGACAAATTGGCTTTGGCTAGGGAGCTTGGGGCAGATCAAACACTCGTTCCGGGAAAAGACGACATTGTGGGCGCTGTTAAGGATGCAACAGATGGCGAGGGTGCTCATGTTTCCGTAGAGGCAGTGGGAGTTACCGATACCGTCTGTTTGGCAATAGACGTGTTACGCAAGGGTGGGGCGACCTGTTTGGTCGGCAACTTGGCCCCTGAAATTAATTTTCCTTTGCAGTCCGTAGTAACGCGCGAACTGGCGGTTTTGGGTTCCTGTGCTTCCGCCGGTGAATATTCTTTGGCTCTCGAGGCTGTGGCTTCAGGGAAAATCAAGGTAGACCCCATCATTAGCGCAGTGGTCGACCTAAAGGACGGTGCATCTTGGTTCGATCGTTTGCGAAAGAACACCGAAGGACTCCTGAAAGTCGTGTTGCAACCTTAGGTCTTCTTTTGAACAAACTCATTTGGTCTTTGAATTTACGGTTTGCAGTTCTCCGTTTACGGTTTTGAGTATTTTCAAACCTTGTTTATCGAATACGTAGAGTCGTTATGAACCTTCCAATCCTTGAATTCACTGCATCTTCCAATATCGATACTTGGCCGCTAGTCATTCTTGGAGTCAGTGTAGTTTGGGTAGTTGTAGGTATAACGAAACTGAAGCTTCATCCCTTCCTTACCTTGATGCTCGCTGCGATCCTTGTCGGATTGATGACGGGTCCCCTGCCGGAGTTGACTACTGAGAACAAAGGTCTTTTTCATTCTCGGGTTCAATTGGACGACACCTCTGGTGAAGCCACAAGTGATTTAGGTAAGGCAGTAACATGGTCTTTAATGGGTTTCGGTGATACCGCGGGTGGAATCGGACTCGTTGTGGCATTGGCGGCAATCATCGGAACTTGTATGATGGGTAGTGGGGCAGCTGATCGAGTGGTGCGCTCTCTTATGCGAGTTTTTGGCGCAAAGCGAGCCGGCATAGTACTCTTGCTTAGTGGCTTTCTACTCTCGATACCGGTTTTTTTCGACACGGTCTTCTTTTTGCTCATTCCCTTGGCTCGAGCGTTAGCCCTGCGAACGGGAAAAAGTTATACCATGTACGTAATGGCCATGGCGGGAGCAGGTGCAATTACTCATTCCATGGTGCCTCCCACTCCAGGACCTCTCATGATTGCGGACGGACTGAAACTGGATCTGGGCTATGCCATGATGGCAGGGCTGGTGGCTAGTCTCTTGCCTGCTTTTTTGGTTCTTAAAATGGCAGCTTGGTTTGACACCAAGTATCAGATTCCTATGCGAGACGCTGCAGGAACCTCCAAGGAAGAACTCCGCAAGATCGTCGACAAAAAGGACGATGAGTTGCCGCACCTTTTCTTTTCCTCTCTTCCCATTGCCTTGCCCGTTGTCTTAATCTCCCTCGTTTCCGTATTGAAACTACTTATGAAGACAGCCGAAGAGGGAAGCTTTCTAAATTCTGAAGGTTACCTTTCTTTCTTTGAATACTTGTCCTTTTTCGGGAACCCGAACGTGGCCATGTCTTGTGCTGCTGGAATCGCGATATGGCTTCTTGGCAAACAGTTGGCTCATGAGCATCGAGGAGCCGGAGATGATCTTTCCAAAAAACTGAGTTCAGCTTTAGAAGGTCCACTTGGTACTGCGGGTGTAATCATTTTAATAACCGGAGCTGGAGGTGCATTTGGAGGTATGATTCGTCTCGCCGGGGTAGGGGACGTCATCGAAGCAATGGCGAAAGAATTCAATATTTCCTATGTTCTGCTGGCTTGGTTGGCCACGGCAGTGGTTCGTATTGCTCAAGGATCCGCAACTGTTGCGATGATAACCGGAGTGGGCTTGATGTCCGCCGTAATCGGCGATGGTTCGGACTTGGCTTACCATCCGGTCTATATTTTTTTGGCGATTGGTTTCGGCTCAATAACACTTTCTTGGATGAACGATAGCGGTTTCTGGGTGGTTCAACGATTGAGTGGATTCACGGAAAAGGAAACTTTGAAGACTTGGTCTGTTTTGTTGACGGCTATTTCATTACTTGGCTTGTTCATGATTTTGCCTGCTTCCATTCTTCTCCCAATGAGGTAGTTTCCTTTTTATTAATCCCCAAGACTAAAAAATATGAAGCGACGAGAATTTATTAAGAAATCGGGTGCCGTTGGTTTGGCTGGTACTTTCAGCACCTTGAACGCCCAAGAAGTCGAGAAAGATCAAAAACCGGAGTTTCGCGGACGAATTTACAAGTCGGTCAAGTACGGGGGCAAAGTGAATCTTGATCGCCTTAAAAAATTGAAGGACTTGGGGTTCGACGGAGTGGAAGGTTCGGCCCCGGGAATGGATCTCGCCGGGTTGAAGAAGGCTTGTTCCGAAGTAGAACTTCCGATGCACGGAGTGGTCTATAATAAACACTGGAAGATGCGTCTGTCCTCGCCCAATGAGCAAGTTCGCGATATGGGACGCAAGGGTCTTGAGGACGCTATTCGCGAGTCCAAGGAGGTGGGTGGTTCTTCCGTCCTCCTCGTGCCGGGGGCGGTGAAGGGTAAGGACGAGACTCACGACCAAGTCTGGGAGCGCTCCATTACTGAGATCCGCAAGGTCTTGCCGTTGGCGAGTCACTTGGGAATCCGGGTTCTCATCGAGACAGTTTGGAATGGTTTCTGTTACAAACCGGAGCAATTTCGCGACTATCTCGATGCAATCGATAACCCTTGGGTAGGAGCCTACTATGATATCGGCAATATGCAGAAGTTTGCCCCTAGTCATGAATGGATTCGCGTACTTGGATCACGAATCGTTAAATTGGACGTCAAGGACTGGGGAGTGAAGAATGGTTTTTGCCCACTCGGAAAAGGTGACGTCGACTGGATGCAAGTTCGCAGGGAATTATCGAATATCGAGTTTTCGGGTTGGGTGACTCGCGAAGGCGGTGACGGTGGTGACGACAAAACCGCGGTTTTGATGAACCGATTACTTGGACTTTAATCCCTTTCGCTCGCAATTTTGTTGCATTAGCATCTCTTGTTTCCTTTGATGGTCCAAGAACAGTTTAGGGGAGTTCCCGGCGTGGGACTGAGAGGCAGTTGCGATCCGACTGCGACCCTTGGAACCTGATGTGATTCATATCGCCGTAGGGAAAACAATCCTCCATGAGTAGACAAAGAGGCTAGTAGTTCCACCGGTGAGTTGCATTCGCATCAATTACTTGGAATTATATTATGATAAAAGAAGTCGAACCTGTCGAAGACAATAAAGAATCCATTGGGCTATTCCCTGGTTCTCGCCGAATTTACGTAAACGGTTCTCGCCCGGACATACTTGTTCCAATGAGAGAGGTTTCACTTTCAGACACCCATCGAACCGATGGTTCACTGGAGTCAAACGAGCCAATTCGTATTTATGATACTTCAGGAGCTTGGGGTGATTCCGCCTTTCATAAGAATGTGTTTGAGGGTTTGCCTATGCCAAGAGAATCTTGGGTTCTTGGTCGAGAAGACGTCGAAGAGATCAAGGGTCGCGAAACAGTTCCCGTAGACGATGGTTACCTCTCTGGCGAACACGCCCGCAGATCGGGTGAACGAAATCCTGACGAATTACCTGATTTTGATCGGAGTAAAAGAAAGGTTTTACGAGCGAAAACAGGGCATTGCGTGACTCAGTTGCATTACGCCCGGAAGGGGATTGTTACGCCTGAGATGGAATTTATCGCGATTCGCGAGAATATGAAACTTCAGAAAGCCTCGGAAGATTTGAAAACCAGTCCCGATGCTCTTCGCAACACTCTCGATCATCAGCACGATGGAGAATCATTCGGTGCATCCATTCCTTCTGAAATTACGCCCGAATTTGTTCGTGAAGAAGTAGCCAGAGGTCGTGCTATTATTCCTGCCAATATTAATCACGGAGAATTGGAACCGATGATTATCGGACGCAACTTCCTTGTGAAAATAAATGCTAATATCGGTAACTCTGCAGTGGCGTCTTCAGTTGAGGAAGAAGTTGAAAAAATGCGTTGGGCGACTAAGTGGGGAGCGGATACCTTAATGGACCTCTCCACGGGTAAGAACATTCATCGCACCAGAGAATGGATTTTAAGGAATTGCCCGGTTCCCGTTGGTACGGTTCCGATTTATCAAGCACTCGAAAAAGTCGGAGGGAAACCCGAGGCACTTACATGGGAGGTATTTAGAGATACCCTAATTGAACAGGCGGAGCAGGGGGTTGACTATTTTACCATCCATGCAGGTGTTCTGCTCCGATACGTGCCTCTTACCCGAAACCGTATGACAGGTATTGTAAGTAGAGGCGGGTCCATTATGGCTAAATGGTGCTTGTCTCATCACAAGGAGAATTTTCTCTACTCTCATTGGGACGATATATGCGAAATAATGGCGGCGTATGATGTCTCCTTTTCTATCGGAGATGGTTTGCGCCCCGGATCCATTGCGGATGCCAATGATGAGGCTCAGTTCGCTGAACTGAAGACCCAAGGCGAACTGACGGAAAGAGCTTGGGCTTTCGGTGTGCAAGTTATGAATGAGGGACCAGGGCACGTTCCTATGCACATGATCAAGGAGAATATGGACAAGCAATTGGATTGGTGTCACGAGGCTCCGTTTTACACCTTGGGTCCCCTAACTACTGACATAGCCCCGGGGTACGATCACCTTACTAGTGGTATCGGAGCCGCTATGATAGGATGGTATGGGTGTGCTATGCTCTGCTACGTTACGCCTAAGGAACACTTGGGTTTGCCCGATCGCGAGGATGTTCGCGAAGGGGTCATTACTTATAAGATTGCGGCTCATGCAGCAGATTTGGCCAAAGGTCATGTCGCGGCACAGTACAGGGACAACGCACTTTCGAAGGCTCGGTTTGAGTTTCGTTGGGAAGATCAGTTTAATCTTTCTCTCGATCCTGAAAAAGCTCGTACCTTTCATGATCAAACTCTCCCTCACGAAAATGCGAAGACATCACATTTCTGCTCTATGTGCGGTCCCAATTTTTGCTCTATGCGAATCACTGAAGATGTGCGAAGGTATGCTGAAGAAAAGGGTCTCGATACCGAAGACGCCTTGAATCTTGGCATGCAGGAGAAGGCTGATGAATTTCGTGCCCTTGGTGGCGAAGTCTACTTGGAGGAGAATACCGAGTGAATATTACCGTAAACGATGAGGTTCGCGAAGTCTCAGAGGATTGCGATCTTGATGAAGCTCTCTCTACTCTTGGGCTTTCGTCGATGAATGGATGTGCTGTTGCCTTGAACGAAGAAGTGATTTCCAAGGAAGATTGGGAAAGTCATAAACTGACCAATGGCGATCGTGTATTGATCGTCCAAGCAACATCAGGAGGATAACCTTTCGATGGAAGTGATTCTCATTTCTTCGCCGAGTAAGAAAAAAAACGAGGTTTCTACGATTCGAAGAATCTTCGAAATGGGCCTTTCTCGGTTCCATGTTCGTAAACCTGATTGGTCTTTGGACGAACTTCGGAAATTTCTTAATGAATTTCCAGGCGAGTGCCTTGAGAGAATAGTGATTCACAGAAGACCGGAATTATTGACTGAATATCCATTTGCGGGGTATCATTTGTCGTCGAAAGAGCAATATTTAGGTAAACAGGTTGATGGGACAATTAGCCGTTCATTCCATTACCTTGATGAGTTGATTACTTCCAAGGAAAAACTCGACTATGCTTTTCTTGGTCCTATTTTCGACTCGGTATCAAAGCAGGGTTATAATTCTGCATTTTCCGCTTCAGAACTTAGGTCTTTTTTTGTCGATCGTCAAAAATTGCGTGTCGAACTCCCACGAATCGTAGCGTTGGGGGGCATTGTGCCCGAAAAAGTAAGGGTCTCGCTTTCATTGGGTTTCGATGGGGTTGCTGCTCTTGGTGGAGTGTGGGGCAGTCGCTATCCACAAAAGGCATTTATGAGATACAGGACGGCTATTCCGTCGCGTAGTGGTCTGGAAAACAGTTCTTGGCTTGAGGATATTGCCAAGAATGGAAAAAAGGACTCCTCTAACTCATGAATTTTCCTCGCCTCCAATGCCTTACGACTGATTCATCAGATGTTTCTCACGTCGAACAGACTCGAGCATTTTGCGTGGCGGGCGCGCGCTGGGTGCAGATTCGTTCGAAATCTCTCTCTTTCTCGGAATATCTTTACGCCGCACAGGCTTCCGCTAGCGTATGTCAAGAGTTTAAAGCCGTTTTTATCGTAAACGATTCGTCGGAGATAGCTTTGCGCGCACAAGCGGATGGGGTTCACCTCGGCAGTAATGACCTCTCTACCAAATTGGCTCGTGAGATGCTTGGCCCAAAATTTTTGATTGGCGGCACCGTAAATTCTATTGCGGATGCAGAGGTTTTAGTTGCCGATGGCGTTTGCGATTACGCTGGAGTCGGGCCTTTCCGTTATACGGGAACTAAGCAAAATCTAGCCCCTGTCTTGGACTCGCAAGAATTGCGATCTATAATCCTTGAACTACGAACGATTCCTTCTTTCGTAATTGGTGGTTTAGTACCTGATGATGTCGACAATGTCTTATCTTTGGGTGCCTATGGCATGGCAGCCTGCAATGTTTTATTTGAGAATGAAACCCCCTCCGCTTGCGTTATTAGTCGGTTTGTCGATGCCGTCAGCTCATCTTCCATTTCAGCTGCCTGAGGATTGAATTATGGATGACGCTCTTTTGATTTCCGGCGAAAGGTTTAATTCACGTCTTTTTGTGGGGACTGGTAAATATTCCTCAAGCGAAGTCATGCGGGCTTCATTGGAGGCTTCGCGATCGTCCATGGTCACCGTTGCGCTCAAAAGGACAAATCCTTCCGCAAGTGAAGACTCTATTCTCGACTACATTGATTCCTCTCATTTTCGTCTTCTTCCTAACACCTCAGGAGTGCGGGATGCTACTGAAGCTGTTTTTGCCGCTAAAATGGCGAGGGAGGCTTTATGTACTAATTGGCTGAAATTAGAAATTCATCCGGACCCCAAATACCTTATGCCAGACCCTCTCGAGACCTTGCTGGCAACCGAGCAATTGGTTAAGGAGGGCTTTATTGTGTTACCTTACTGTCACGCCGATCCCGTCCTGTGCAAGCGCCTCGAAGAAGCAGGCGCAGGCGCAGTCATGCCACTCGGTTCTCCGATCGGCAGTAATCTAGGGCTGAAATCAAGAGAGTTTCTCCGCATCATAATCGATCAGAGTTCTGTGCCCGTGGTGGTAGACGCAGGCATCGGTGCGCCTTCTCAAGCCGCTGAGGCAATGGAAATGGGTGCAGACGCCGTATTGGTGAACACAGCGATGGCGGTAGCCAAAGATCCCGTAGTTATGGGAGCTGCATTTGCCCAAGCCGTCGAAGCTGGTCGCTCTGCTCGACTGGCCGGACTGGGATCGGCTTTGCACCAAGCAGAAGGGACTTCTCCCCTAACTGGCTTTCTTTCCTCTGAAGCTTAGAGAGCTCTTCGATCCGCTAATGAAATCCTCGTTTAAGGACCTTTTTGAGAAAACTTCTTGGGATGAAACTTCTGCTGCGATAAGCTCGGTGACGCCTCCCATGGTTGAACTTGCTTTAGACCGAAAGGGGACTGGTGGGTTAGAGGATTTTAGGGCCCTCGTTTCTTCGGCAGCAGTTGATTATTTGGAACCGATGGCTCGCCTTAGCCATGAACTGACTAGGCAGCGATTTGGTGACGCAGTGCGACTTTTCGCCCCGATGTACCTCTCTAATGAATGCCAAAATATTTGCGATTATTGTGGTTTTAGTCTTACTAACTCAGTTCCGCGAAAGACCTTAAATGCGCGAGAGATTATGGCTGAAGCTTCCGTTCTCAGGAAACAAGGTTTCGAGCATGTGCTGATTGTTACTGGTGAAGCTCAAAGAAAGGTGCATCTTAAATACTTTCGTGATGCGTTACATGTTCTTCGTCCCCATTTTGCAAACCTGTCTATGGAGGTTCAACCTCTGGAACAAAACGAATATGAGTCACTCGTTGCGGAGGGTTTGCACTCTGTCTTGGTCTATCAGGAAACTTATCATCCAGAAAGCTATCGAAGTCATCATCCTAAGGGTAAGAAAAGCAATATGATTTGGCGTTTGGAAACTCCCGATCGCTTGGGAGCTGCAGGTGTAAAGAAGATTGGTCTGGGTTGCCTTTATGGTCTCACTGAGGATTGGCGAACAGATGCCTTTTTTGCTGCTCTTCACCTTGATTATCTCGAACGTGCGTACTGGCGCTCCACCTATTCCATGTCCTTCCCGCGGATGCGTCCTCACGAAGGAGAAACGCCTCCTGATGCTAACATTACTGACCGCGACGTCGTCCAACTTCTTTGTGCCTACCGTATTTTTAACCATGAGTTGGAAATTACGCTCTCGACTCGAGAGAGTCCTATGTTTCGTGACCATGCTTTTAAGCTGGGAGTCACTACGATGAGTGCCGGATCTCGTACCGAGCCCGGTGGTTATGCGAGCAAGGACGCAGATGAGACTCTCGAACAATTTTCAATCTCCGATGATCGCTCTCCTGCAGAGGTTGCTCAGATGCTTGTTTCCGCTGGCTACGAACCTGTTTGGAAGGATTGGGACGCGTCCTATGATTGTCACTCGGCGCGCAATCTCCAAGCCGATTCGACGCTCGACGATCAACCTCTCGCACTAGTCGTTTGAGTTTGCGATATGCTAAGCCCTGAAGAACTTCGCCATTATCAACGGCACGTATCTCTTCCCGAAATAGGTACGAATGGACAGGAGCGACTGAAAGCTGGTTCCGTTCTTGTTGTGGGAGCCGGAGGTCTCGGTTGCCCGGCTCTACAGTACCTAACCGCCGCCGGGGTAGGTCGTATCGGCATTTGTGATTTTGACCGCGTCGAGGTTTCGAATCTGCAGCGTCAAGTGCTCTTTGGTTATTCCCAGCTTGATCGGCCCAAGGCTGAAGCCGCGATTGACGGTCTTTCCGACCTCAATCCTCACGTCGCTCTTCAGTCCCATATTGAGCGCTTTACTCCAGAAAATGCGGAACGTCTCCTTTCCGGCTATGAATTGGTGCTCGACTGTAGCGATAACTTTCCCACCCGATACTTGGTGAACGACGCCTGCGTAAAGTTTGGAAAACCACTCTGCTTTGGGTCTATTTTTAAATTCGAGGGCCAAGCCACTGTCTTCAACTACAAAGGTGGACCTACCTACCGTTGCCTGTTTCCTAAGAGCCCCAATCCCAAGGATGTTCCCAACTGCGCTGAAATCGGTGTTGTGGGAGTTCTCCCGGGAATTATTGGTGGTCTTCAAGCATTGGAAGCGATTAAGATCCTTTCCGGAGTCGGCGAGGTTTTATCCGGTAAGCTCTTGCTTTTTGACGCGCTCACCTTGCGAAGCAATCTCGTGAATTTCACTCTTAATCCAGCCAATCAAAGCGTTGGTGATCTTAAGGAAATTGATTTTTCATGCGAAGTGCCCCAATCTTCCGACGACGATGAGATTCAGCAGGTTTTTCCTCATGAATTGTGTACCCGTCTCGGCTGTGAAGCGTCTCCCATTCTTCTCGATGTGCGAGAGCCTTGGGAGATGGAAATTTGTCGGATCGAAGGTGCAGTTGCTCTTCCCCTTAGTCATTTGCGGCAACCCCCACCTGTGAACCTGCCTCCCGAGTTGTCATCTGATGAAACCGTCGTGATTTACTGCAAGGCAGGAGTTCGGAGTATGATGGCCTGTGAAATCCTTCGTCAAAGCTACGGCATCAAAAAGGTTGAAAACTTGGTCGGCGGCATAGATCTATGGTCCGAAGAAGTGGATCCAGATATGCCACGTTATTGAGGTTTTTTGATGCCCTCCGTCCTCATTGTCGCTGGTTCTGATAGTTCCTGTGGTGCTGGGCTTTCGGCCGACTTGGAAGTAGTTCGAATCATGGGATGTCAGCCCTTGCTTGCAGTTTCCGCAATTACCGCTCAGACCGACCGGAAGTTTTTGTCCTCCCAGCCCGTTGATTCTTTAGTCTTTAAGGATCAGTTGGAAGCCGCTTGGGATCATTCGGGCGGCCATGTTTCGGCCGTGAAAATCGGGATGTTGCCTAACGAATCCATTGTAGAGATATTGACTGAATTCCTACAACAAAAGCATTGTCTCAATATAGTCCTGGATCCGCTCCTTAATTCCACTTCGGGCGGACACTTGGCGGACGAATCTAGCGTTTCGAAAAGAAGTCGCATCCTTTTCCCTTTGGCGACTCTTGTCACTCCGAACATACCCGAGGCTTGCAGCCTAACTGGGCTTTCTTGCTTTACGAAGCAGGATCTGCATGCCCTCGCCAGTGCGATTATGGATCTTGGTTCTGCCGCCGTACTGGTGAAAGGGGGACATCTTACGGGAAGGGATTGTGTGGATTATTTACTAAAAAAAGGCGAAGTCAAAGGACAAGAGTTTTGTCACGAACGATTGCCCATAACTTCGAGTCGCGGGACGGGCTGCAGGTTGGCCTCGGCTATTTCGGCAAGGCTCGCTCTGGGCGACGATCTTAGCCAAGCTGTGGATCATGCGCGGAGCTACCTATTCACTCATATCGAGAAGCAACGTAGTTCGTGAATGCAGCTGCCGATATGACGGGTGCAATAAAGTTCAGAACCGGAACAAGAAAAAGAGCTGCAGTAGCGGTGCCGAATATAGTTCTCTTTAGTGGATTTAAGTGGATTTCCGTCTCAAAACGAACGGCGATGATATCCTCGTATTCCTTTCCGAAAAGATAACCGTTGGCGATCAACTGGACGATCAGTCCTACCGGGGGAAGAAACCATCCGATCAGAACGATGGGCAGGATGAGAGCGTTCAATGAAAGCGAAAGGCAAAGGAATCGCACAGACGCCCAGCTTGACTTAGTTAAGGAGGGTGGTGGTTCTAGTTGAACGGTAGGGTGGTTTTTATCTCGGGTAGCCGTAACAATATCGTCAATAAATAGCCCGAGAAAAGCAGTCTGAATCGAACCAAAGGCAAAGAAAAGTACGACCGAAATTATTAAGATTCCGAGAACCCTTAGGCTCCATTCGATTGTATTCATCCACCAACTTTCGCCACCCTCAAGCCATGATAGAAATGCTTGGCTTAAGCATTCAAACCCGAAGTATCCTAGTGGAAGAGCTATCATTGCTACAATCATTGACAATCCAAGGGAATAGAGCAGTGGTTTTAGGAAGCGGGAGTCGTTTAATTGTCCGAACGCCATGGTGAAACTAGCAAGCATCACTTTAGAAAACCCCTTCAAATTGGAGCTGGCAAGAGGGTTTTCGATAATTATTCTGCAAAAACTCTTTTTCTCGTGGACAAGTTGGACGAACCCCTCCATAAAATTTTTCCCCGTGGAAGGTCTTGTGACCAGTGGTGGAAATGGTTGATCATAATTACACGGCGGACAGCGTTAAGTCGCTCGATTGGAAGGATCATATCCGGATGCGCCCCGGTATGTATATCGGGAAACTTGGAGATGGTTCATCCGATGACGACGGCATCTATGTTTTGCTCAAGGAGGTGCTCGACAATTCCATCGACGAGTATGTGATGGGTTTTGGTAAGACGATCGATGTCGAGTGTGACGGCCAAAAGGTGATTGTCCGCGATTACGGTCGTGGTATCCCGCTCGAAAAATTGATGGTTTGTGCCTCCAAGATAAACACTGGCGCAAAATACGATTCCAAGGCTTTTAAGAAATCCGTTGGATTGAATGGCGTTGGAATCAAGGCCGTGAATGCTCTTTCCTCGAGTTTTGATATTCAAGCCTTCCGAGAAGGAGATACTCGCAGGATAGAGTTTGTTAGAGGCAACATTACATCTGAGGACCGAAAGAACAAAAAGACGACCGAGGAAAACGGTACTAGCATCTGTTTCACTCCCGATGGAGACTTGTTTAAGAAATACAGGTTCCGTAACCAGTATGCGGAGCGTATGATGCGTTATTATGCGTACTTGAACAAGGGGCTTACCCTTAAGTACAACGGCACGCGGTTTCGCTCGAAGGATGGACTTAAGGACTTACTCCAGGAAAACCTATCCGAAGAACCCCTTTATCCAATCATTCATTTAGAAGGGCCAGATATCGAGGTGGCATTCACCCACTTGGATCAATACGGTGAAGACTATTTTTCCTTTGTCAACGGTCAGCATACTACACAAGGGGGAACGCATCAGGCGGCTTTTAGGGAGGCTGTCGTTAAGACAGTTCGAGAATTTACCAAGAAAAATTATGAACCTGGTGATATTCGAGGAGGAATCGTTGCCGCCGTGAGTATAAAGGTTGAAGAACCAGTCTTTGAGTCCCAGACAAAAACGAAACTGGGATCTTTAACTGTTGCTCCCGAAGGAGAGAGCGTTCGGCTCTTTATCGGAAATTTCCTCAAGCAGAAGCTTGACAATTACTTACACAAGAATCCAGAGACTGCGGATGCTCTTCTTGACAAAATCAATCGTAGTGAGCACGAGAGAAAGGAACTCAAGGGGATTCAAAAGCTAGCTCGTGAACGTTCCAAGAAAAGCAAGGTTCACAACCGAAAGTTACGAGATTGCCGAAGTCATTTAAATACCAAGGATAAGAAACGATTTGATTCCACACTCTTCATTACAGAGGGTGATTCCGCCAGTGGTTCCATAACCAAGGCTCGCGACGTAACCACACAGGCGGTATTCAGTTTGAAGGGGAAACCGTTGAATTCATTCGGACTCACCAGAAAGGTGGTCTACGAGAACGAAGAGTTCAATCTCGTTCAAGCGGCACTAGGTATCGAGGAAGATCTTGAAAATCTTCGCTACAACAAAGTCGTTATCGCCACTGACGCGGATGTGGACGGTATGCACATAAGGTTGCTTTTGATTACTTTCTTTCTTCAGTTTTTTCCCGAATTGATCCGCGAGGGTCACTTGTTCGTTCTTCAGACTCCGCTCTTCCGGGTTCGGAACAAGAAAACTACGCTTTACTGTTACGACGAGATTGAGCGCGAGGTTGCGTTGAAGCAATTGGGCCGGAGTCCGGAAATTACTCGATTCAAGGGACTGGGCGAAATTTCTCCAGACGAATTCAAGCATTTCATTGCCGAAGACATTAGGCTGGACCCCGTCCGACTTGACGCTAACGAGTCGATAAAAGGAATGCTCAAGTTCTTTATGGGAAAAAATACTCCCGAACGGCAACAATACATCATCCGTAATCTTCGCTTCGAGCACGATGTATTGGAAGAGGACCCCAAGGCTGATACGGAACATTTGCCCGACTCTATTGACGATGCTGATGCTTCAGCCGGCCAGGCGGCTTAGTGTGTTATCTTTGTTTAAGCGTTGAAGTAGTATTTAAGTTCAATGTCGAATCAAGAGGAAGAAGGTAATCGGAAGAAAAATTCTAAGAGTGATGGTTCTTCTAACCCTGGCGAAAACATTGAAGAGAATTCCGACGTAGAATCTGTCGATCTGACTGTTCGGGAAGGTGGTCAGTTCGACCCCGAAGCTCTTCTTAACGGTAATGATTCGAATGGAAACGATCGAGGAGACGATGGTATTTACGTTGACGACATGTATGGCGATTGGTTTCTCGACTATGCCTCATATGTTATTCTCGAACGTGCCGTTCCGCATTCGGATGATGGCTTGAAACCTGTTCAACGCCGAATCCTGCACTCCATGCGGGAAATGGAGGATGGTCGATACAACAAGGTGGCTAATGTAATTGGCAACACCATGAAGTATCACCCGCATGGTGACGCTTCCATTGGCGATGCTATGGTACAAATCGGGCAAAAGGAACTTCTTATCGATACACAGGGCAACTGGGGCAATGTTCTTACAGGGGATTCTGCTGCCGCTCCACGTTACATAGAGGCTCGACTTACTCCCTTTGCTCTAGAGGTCATTTTCAGCCCAAAGGTCACGGAATGGGCGGCTTCCTACGATGGGCGCAACAAAGAACCTGTAACTTTTCCCGTAAAGTTTCCGCTACTTCTTGCTCAAGGAGCCGAAGGAATCGCTGTTGGACTTTCCACGAAGATTCTCCCTCACAATTTCAATGAGATTCTAGATGCCCTGATAGATGCTCTTCGCAAGAATCCCGTATCGCTTCTTCCCGACTTCGCTCAGGCTGGAATCGCGGATTGCACCGATTACAATGGTGGCGCCAGAGGTGGTAGGCTTCGAGTGCGAGCTCGCTTGGAAACGGTGAAGAAACATTTGTTGAAAATTACTGAAATTCCATTTGGTACAACGACTACCAGCTTGATTGATTCCATCTTATCCGCGAACGACAAGGGTAAGATCAAAGTTTCCAAGGTCGAAGACAACACCGCAGACGTTGTAGAAATTCTCGTTTATCTTCCGTCTACCGTGAGTGCAGAGGAAGCTTTGCCCGCGCTTTATGCCTTTACGGATTGCGAAGTCAGCATTGCCCCCAATGCTTGTATAATTCACGACAACCATCCGCAATTTCTCTCCGTAAACGATTTGCTGCTGACTGCTGCCGAACGGGCCCGAGACCTCTTGCGTCAGGAACTTGAAATCCGATTGTCTGAACTTCAGGAAAAGTGGCACTTCGCATCTCTAGAGAAAATATTCATCGAAAAACGGATATACCGCGACATCGAGAAAGAAGAAACCTGGGAAGGCGTAGTTGCGGCCGTGGACAAGGGATTAAAACCCTACAACAAACTCTTCAATCGGGAGATCACGAAAGATGATATTGTTCGCCTTCTTGAAATCCGAATCAAGCGAATATCCAAGTACGATGCCTTTAGAGCCGATGAACAAATCAAGGCCTTTGAGGACGATATCGAAGAAGTTGAACGTAATCTCTCGCAGCTCACTAAATACGCCATTCGCTACTTCAAGGAGCTGAAAAAGAAATACGGTAAAGGTCGTGAACGGCTTACCGAGATATCCCGGGGAGAAGATGGAGAACTTGTCGCGTTTGACCGAATCGTCGCTTCCAATGTAGTGGTAGCCAACGAGACTCTATACCTGAATCGGAAGGATGGTTTTGCTGGTTACGGACTCAAGAAGGACGAAGTGATTGAAAAATGTTCGACGATGGATGATGTCGTCGTTATTGGAAAGGACGGCGTCATGAAAGTGATGAAGATTTCTGACAAGATGTTCGTCGGCAAAGCTCCTTTGCGTGTGGCCGTTTTTCGACGGGGAGAAAAAACTACCTACAATATGGTTTATCGGGAGGGCTCAAGTGGACGACTTTACGCAAAAAAATTTCAAGTCGGAGGAGTTACTAGAGAAAAAGAATATAATTTGTTCAAGCCGCACTCTAGGTCTCGGGTGTTCTTTTTCACCGCACACCAATCAGATGACTCCAACAGTAAGGTCTTGGTGCATCTTGACCCGGCCTTGAAACGAATTAAGGAGATGGTGATTGAATTTGATTTCAGTTGGCTCGAACTTCAGGGACGTTCGGTAAAAGGATCCACACTGACTGCCCACAAAGTCGATCGTGTTGTCAATGCGCCGAAATCAGGTGATGCGGAAGAAAAAAACTCACCTCCGCCCAAGGTTGTTGCAACCAAGAAGTCTTCACCAAAAACAAACAGAAAGCCATCTGAAGGTGCTGAGGCGAAGCTAGCCCCCTCCCGCCCGGAAGCTTCACCGGTCAATGGATTGCCTGAGGCGAAGGATTCCGGGAACTCCAAAGGACGAGCTCGGCCTAACCGGTCCGAATCCGATGGGCAGGCCACGCTCGACATTTAACCTGACAACCTCTTCACCGATTCAATTATGCCCTGCTCGTGAGTTTAACTTCCGAGGAAATCTTTCGTAAACTATTACATGGATTGGCATTGGTTTTGCCTGCGGCAATTTTTTATGGCCCTACCTTTCTTCATGTACAGTCTTGGTTGATTTCGTTGGTTCTCGGCTTCTTGTTGGTTGTTTCTATTTTGATCGAAACCCTTCGTTTTCGAAGCTCTTCGTTTAGCGGAATTTTCAATCATTGCTTTGGTTCCATGCTTCGTTCGTCGGAATCTACGAAATGGACAGGAGCAACATACGTTATGGGAGGTTCTTTCTTTTGCAGCCTTATTGCCATTGGTGGAAAGGCCGCTGCCGCATCAGCCTTTCTCGGTCTTTCTTTGTTTATCCTAGGAGATGCTGCTGCCGCTCTTGTTGGCAAGGCTATTGGGCGCAAGCGAATCGGTAAAAAGACGTTGGAGGGAGCTTTAGGATGCTTTGCCTTGTGTTTACTTCTTTCACTAGGGGTCTTTCCGTATTTGCCTGATTTTACCCTGCTCTGGGGAAACATCAACTTGCTGCAAGCTGTTTTTCTTTCGGCTCTTGTTGCAGTTCTCGAACTTTTTCCTTTGCATGTTGGAAAAAATGTCCTGAACGACAACCTCTACGTCCCTGTCATCGTCACCGTGGTTTGTATCTTAATACAGGGCTGATACACTTTAATGGAATTTTTTTGACATATCTTTTTGCAATGGACCCTTTTGCACAAGGACTTGCCGGCGCCGCTCTTGCCTCTACGATTATTCGTAACAATGAGGACACTCGTGTTGCCCTCGTCGTAGGTTTTTTGGCAGGACTTGCTCCTGACTTAGATGTTTTCATTCACTCTAGCGAAGATCCTCTCCTTCGGCTTGAGTTTCATCGTCAGTTTACGCACTCGCTTTTTTTTATTCCTTTGGGCGGACTGCTGGTTGCCATATTCCTTTGGCCATTTCTTAGGAGGAAGTGTTCTCTTTTTAGTATCTGGAAGTTTTCCGTATTAGGATACGGGACTCATGGCTTGATCGATTCATGCACAAGTTATGGAACTTATCTTTTTTGGCCCTTCTCATATACTCGTGTCGCATGGAACAACGTTTCCATTGTCGACCCCGTCTTTAGCCTTGGTGTTCTACTTTTTCTTTCCATCGCTTTTTTTCGACGAAAACCTCGATTGGCTCACTACGGTTTTACATTTGGGATCTTTTGGTTGCTTTTGGGGCTCTTCCAACGGGAACGAGCCAGAATCGTTACTCGCGCTCTGGCAGAGGGTAGGGGGCATGAAATCGAACGACTTGTCGTAAAGCCAACCATATTCAACAATCTACTTTGGCGTTCTACCTATTTGTCCGACGACCGCATTTACGCCGATGCGATTCGCTTGCACTTTTTCTCCGAACCAACCATCCACCATGGCGTTTACGTGCCTTTGCTCGATTACGAAACACTTGCCTCAGTCTACGGTACGGATTCTCGCGCCTACAAAGATACTCTACGCTTCACTCATTTTTCAGACGGTTTTGTCGCCCTAAAACCCGGAGACCCAAATGTCATAGGTGATGTTCGCTACTCTCTTCTTCCCAATTCGTTGGATCCGGTTTGGGGCATTCGTATCGATCCAGATAATCCAGATTCCAAAACTCTTTTCGAGAATTTTAGAAAAGTCGATTCTTTAACTTTGGATGCCTTCCTGAATATGCTCTTTGATTGAACAAACTAGCTACATGCAAGGGCATTACTCTTCTTGGCTGACATCTGCTGATTCTGGGAGGTTGACATTTTCTCCATCTTGGCCTTGGACGACACTTTGGTGAATAGAGTCCCACAATCGAACTCGCTCTTCAAGAGCAGCTATTGCTGCATTCTTAGCTTTTTTCCATCCATCAGTGCTTTTCCCCACCGTTTCAGTTACCATTGCTTCGGCTGCTTTACCATGCTCGTGTCCATCGAGCTCAATGTGTCTTTTTAGGTAATACTTTAAAGGGTTCCAGCGAGGGTTGTCTTTGGCTTTCTCATTCAGGCCAGATAGAATTAGAGAGAAGATTCTTGGTAGCACGAGCTCTCTTCCGAATGCGAAGGAAGAAGCGATTTCGATAGTGTCCCCCTTATCGATAATCTCTAGATTTCGGGAAACGAAACGAGCGGATGCCTCGGGCGGGGATGATCTGTTCAGCGCTGTTTTCCAATGTTCTCCGACTTCCAACTCCTTTATGAATTTAAGAATGGCACTAGTTGAGGCTCCGACTGCTTCCATTGATTGGAGGTACGACTCGAAATGACTTGAGGCTCTTCCATTGTGATCGAGGTCCGATTCTTCGTCTCGAATGATTTCGTTTATGAATCTAGCGAGGTCAGCTCTTCTTGGAGGAGTCCAAGGCACTCGACAGGTAGTGTATGCCAATTGGAGGCTTTTGGCTAATGACATGAAGTCCCATACCGCCCAAACATGATGTTCCATAAAGACATTCAAACCTCTTGGAGAATTAACCGATTCATAAATCGGATGATTCTGAAGTAGTGCATTTTTTGCTTTGGTAGCTTTTCGTAAATCCTCAATCATAGTCCATTCATTCATGTTGATTTAATATCTTAAGACAAGCGAACTCATACAAATAGCTAAGACCGACTCCTTTCGTTTTCCCGAGCTTCTTTGTCTTGAATTGTCCTAAGGCTTGGGCTTAATTGACGAATAGGATTATTTTAAATTGCTGAAGGCCCAGAGGTGTTTTTCGCTGCGGAGATAGAGAGTGCGAAAATCCAAAGCTGGTGTGACGTGAATTGCTTCCCCTAGGTCGTAACGGTGAGCGATCTCGAATTTGTCTCCTGTTTTTGCCACTGACACGAGACCTGCTTCAGAGGCTAGGTACAGGTGCCCGTTAGCAACCACCGGCGATGCGCTATATTGCCCGAAACCTCCTAACCTTTCTCTGTATAGTAGTTTTCCGTTAGAAGCATCTACTCCCGCTAGCACTCCTCCGTTGCAGACCATGTAGATTCGATCCTCAAAGAAAACAGGTGTAGGAATCTCTGGAATTCCGCGATTCAACTCCCATTCGACGTGAGTGTCGGTGATGTTGCCTTTCCCGCCAGGGCGAATGGCCACTAGAAGTGGTTTTCCATGTCCGATGGAGATGTTGGACACGAATTCCTTATGTGTCCAAAAGCCATCTTTGTTTTTGTCCATCCAGTGAAACATTCCATCGAGACGCCTCTTACGCTGGTTGTCGTCTTTCGGTAGCGGCATACCGTATCCGGGATGCCCAGGTGGTAGTTCAGGACGAAACGGAAAAGTGAAATGTCCAGTCATTTCCTTACGCTCCAGTTTATTGTCATTGTTGGAATCAAAGCTTATCACAGCTTTCCAGAAGGGTTCAGGGTCAGTTTGAGCATCGGATGCGCCGCCCAATTTG
Organism: Opitutia bacterium; assembly: GCA_002730975.1. GTDB lineage: Bacteria > Verrucomicrobiota > Verrucomicrobiia > Opitutales > Seribacteraceae. The sequence goes on along the minus strand of PCBO01000062.1, from coordinate 5,909 downwards.
GACGCGGACCCGAAAATCAGGTCATTCCCTGTGAATGGCATGGAAATCGTCTCTCGAGAAAATCCGGTGACATGCCATTTCTCCCCACCGGTAGGTAATTCATACCCGGACAAACGGCCATTCCCAAGTATCACCAGTTCAGCCCCGTCCTCATATTTTTTTATCAGCGGAGTCGACCATCCGCTTCGTTGAAAGGGTCGAGGAGTTTCCCATACTGTTTCCCCCGTGTTTTTGTTGAGGGCTAAAATCTTGGACTGACTCAATTTGCTTTTTGGCGCATTTGCGTCGTTATCTAGGACCAAGATTAGCTTGTCTTTGTACACAAGGGGAGAAGTGGCCATACCATAGAGACTCTTGGGTGTAGGAATCGACTTCTTCCAAAGTTCTTGACCGTCGTGGTCATAGCAGAGCAATCCGTAGGAACCGAAGTAGACGAACAATCGGTTTTCATCGACATAAGGAGTGGGGCTTGCGGGACTACTTGCCTTATGGAACTTTTCAATAGGGACTGCGGGAGCTTTTCTGTTCCACACTATCTTCCCCGTCGCTTTATCCAGAGCTAAAGTGACCAACCGACCTTCTTCTATAGCAGTGAGAAAAATTTTTCTTTCCGAAAGGGCAGGGGATGACAGTCCTGAGGGAATAGCTGTCTTCCATGCAATGTGATTTTCGATTTTAATGGGTGGTCGGCTATCTTTCAAGAATCCCGACCCGTTCGGACCACGTAACTGATTCCATGAACTAGGTCGATTTCCCAGCACACTCAGGTTGCATATGATCGGAAGTAGACCCAACAGAAAGCGAACTAAAAATTTCATTTCACCATCTTGGATTCAAATATTCAGGATATCGAGTCGTAAAAGTATACAAGGACTGGATTTTATCGGTTTGCTAGTTAAGTGCTGGAAGGGTTGATTAAATAATGTGGATCATCTCTTTTTTACCGAATTATAACTTTGTCGGATCTAATGAAATCAATCGGCCATCTCATATTTGTACTATTATTCCTTTCGCGTACCTTTGCTGTTCCCATCGAGGTAAAAAAGGATTGTAGAGTAGTCCTTGTCGGCAACGGACTTGGTGCGCGAATGATTCACTACGGTCACTTCGAGACCGAAATGCACCTACGTTATCCCCTGCATCGCCTGATCATTCGCAATATGTGCGACGAGGGGAATACTCCTGGTTTTAGACCTCACTCGGCTCGTAATAACCCATGGGCATTCCCAGGGGCGGAAAAGTTGCGTATACTTGAAACCTCCAGAGACCGTTGGGGTTCTGGTAATGTTGGTAACGGACATTATAAAACCTCCGATGAGTGGCTGCAGACCTTAAAACCCGATCTCGTGGTTGCTTTCTTTGGTTATGGGGAATCCTTTTACGGCGTTCGGGGTTTGAAGCGCTTTAGGGCCGAATTGGAAGGTTTTGTTAAGCATACTTTGTCTACTAAGTACAATGGTGAACAGGCTCCGAAACTTGCTCTCGTTTCACCTATTGCTTTTCAAGATTTGTCGGCCATTTATGATACGCCCAATGGGGTCGATGAAAACATCGCTCTCGCTCTCTACATCAAAGTTATGGAGGAGGTGGCATTAAATCACAAGGTACACTTTGTAGACCTTTTCTCACCTACTCGGTTATGGTTTGAATCCAGCACCAAGCCACTCACTCGAGATGGAGCTCTTCTTACCGGGGAAGGTTACGCCAAGTTGGCTCCTCTACTGTCCGATCGTCTTTTCGGGGAGGTCAAGCTGTTTTCCCCACCTGAACTTTCTCGTCTCAGGGAATCGGTGAAAGAAAAGAATTGGTTGTGGCTCAATTACTATAAAATTCCCAATGGGGTTCATGTCTTTGGTCGACGACACAATCCATTTGGCCCAAAGAATTATCCTGCTGAGCTTCAAAAGCTTGCCCAAATGATGAGTGTCCGAGACCAGGGCGTCTGGGCAGCATTGTCCGATGAGCTGTTTGACATGTCTACCCTGGATGCCAAAACTGACGTTTTGCCCGACATGGGACCGAATAGGGCGAAATACCTGTCGATCGAGGATGCGACCAAGGGCATCGCCGTCCCCGAGGGTTACAATATCGAATTGTTCGCGTCCGAGCGCGAATTTCCATATCTGGCGAACCCCGTACAGCTTTCTTTTGATAATCGTGGTCGTCTATGGGTTGCCACTATGCCGAGTTATCCTCACTACCGACCAGGCGATCCCAAACCCGACGACAAGTTGCTCATCCTCGAGGATACCAATGCCGACGGAAAGGCAGACAAACAGACCGTTTTTGCCGGTGGATTGCACCTTCCTATGGGGTTTGAGTTTGGAGCTGAAGGGGTCTACCTAGCTCAGGGGTATTCTCTCGTTCACCTGCGGGATACCAACGGGGATGACCAGGCAGACTCCAGAGAGGTTGTATTGAGTGGTTTCGACGATCATGACACCCATCATGCAATTTCTGCTTTCTGCGCCGATCCATCCGGCGCCATCTTCATGGGGGAGGGAACCTTTCTTCACAGCAATGTAGAGACCGCTTATGGCACAGTGCGAAGTTCCAATGGCGGCTTTTTCCGTTATAACCCGAAGCGACGTCATCTTGAGCGAACCGTTCGTCTATCCATTCCCAATCCTTGGGGGATTGCATTCGATGATTGGGGGCAAAACTTTTTTGCCGATACTTCCGACCCCAGCATGCGCTGGATGCTCCCAGGGTCGGTCCGTGTGGGATATGGTAGGTTCGCCACGAACCCGCCAAATCTCTTGTCAGTCCGAGTTCGCCCCACCTCGGGCCTAGAGTTTGTCTCCAGTCGTCATTTTCCTGACGAGATCCAAGGCGATATTCTTATCAACAATACTATTGGTTTTCAGGGAACGAAGCAGCACACTCTCGTTGACGACGGTACGGGCTACAAAAGCACCTTCCGCCACGACTTGGTGAAGGGTTCGGACCGAAATTTTCGACCGGTGGACATGGAGTTTGCTCCCGATGGATCTCTCTATTTGGTCGATTGGCACAATGCCCTTATCGGCCATATGCAGCACAGCGCTCGTGATCCTAGCCGAGACCATACCCATGGTCGAATTTACCGAATTACTTATCCCTCCCGTCCCTTAATCAAAGTCGCCCAGGTTGCGGGAGCAAGCATAGAGCAGCTGTTGGAAAACCTAAAACTTCCTGAGTATCGCACACGTTACCGTACGCGTCGTGAATTGCGCGGACGGGATACAGTTACTGTACTTTCTGCCCTCGAGAAATGGACTGCGGGGTTGGACGATAAGAATCCCTCCTATGAACATCATTTGCTAGAGGCTCTGTGGGTTAGCTGGGGCTTGAACAAGGTTGATCAAGATCTACTTCGGCAACTTCTCAGTGCTGATGATTACCGTGCTCGAGCTGCCGCCGTTCGGGTGCTTCGCTATAGTGGACACCAAATCATGAACCAAGTTTCTTTGTTGAAACTGGCTGCGGGAGACGTTCATGGTCGAGTCCGCATGGAAGCAGTAGCTGCGGCTTCTTGGTTAGGCAAGAAAGATGGATTAGCGGTATTGGAAACGGCAAAGTTAAGAAATAAAACGAACAAAGTAGTTAAAACCGGAGTCGGCCGCCTCGATGAACAAGGTGTTCTTCATTTTGCCGACCCTTCTCTCCAGTCGACTAAGATCGATATAATCACCATTTCTCTTCCCGGATCAAACCAGACCTTGAACCTGTCGGAAGTCCAAGTGATTAGCGGAGGTAAGAATATCGCCCGTGAAGCAAAGTCCTCGCAATCCTCTAAATACAATGATGATTACCCCGTTGATTTGTTGACTGATGGGGATCTCGTTAATTTTGCCCACTCGGCAGAGGGTGACACCAACCCCTGGTTCAAGTTAGAGTTTAAGGAGGGGGTTAAAGTTGAAAATTTAAAAATATTCAATCGCAGGGGCTATGAGGCTCGTTTTCAGGATGGCCGAGTAAGTTTTTCCACAGGAGACAAACCTATTCTTGCTATGGGCGTTAGCTTGAATGCTCCCGATGGCTCTCAAGATATGGATTCATCAATCTTTCCCGTTTACAAAGCGGCTATGGCATATTTAAAAGGCCAGACGGTTGAGTCTGATTCTGCTCCTGTTTATACAACCCATTTGACGGGGTCGGACCTGCAAATTTTCCGCCAAGGCGCCGAAGTGTTTAATCGCGAAGGCCATTGCATCACTTGTCACCAACCTGACGGCAAAGGCTTGCCTGCTGCTCATTTTCCTCCCATTGCCGGAAGCAAGTGGATTACCGGAAGTGAGGAACGCTTGATCAAATTAACTCTACACGGTTTGATGGGACCTATCGAAGTCAAGGGAGTTCGGTATCCAGGAGTCGTTCCCATGACACCGTTTAAAATGCTTTCCGACGATGAGCTTGCTGCCGTCTTGACCTTTGTTAGGAACACATTCGGAAACATTGCCTCGGTTATAAAACCAGAGACCGTCAAGTCGGTTCGTGAAAAAACACTAAGCCAAAAAGTCTTTTATGAACCCCGAGAACTTCTTCAACAACATCCGCATTGATGTGCAGATTTTAATTATAATTTGAAACGCATACCAATATGAGCTTGGTGAATCGGCATGGAATCAAAATCTCTCAAGTCCTCTAGGTAGCTAAAGCGGTATCCGAGATGAGCAGAGCAAAGTTTTGTAACATTGTACTCCAAAGCGAATCGAATACTTCCTTGGAACCGAGCCCCGTCATCTAAGATTTGAATGGAGGGGGCCGGGGGTAAAGGAACGGTAAAGGTCTCGTGTCTGGAAGCTACGCCTAGAGATATGCCTGCGTGAAGCTTCCACAAATGATTTATGGAAAAATCTCGACCGCTGTAGAGAGAAAATGAGTAGGAGTTTGAATCTCCCGTTGCATTAAATGCTTCCGAGGGAAGGACAAAGTTTGTGTATCCTATTTGGCGAAAACTGATCTCGGGGCCAATTGTCCATGAACCGAATTGTCGGCCGAAAGCAATGGAGAGATCTAATCCATGTTGAGTTTCTAGAATAGCCTTACTCCCATCGGAGAGTTCAAACTTTTGATCTTGGGCAAAGGCAATTCCAGAATTAACGAAAAGAAAATATTTACTTCGTTCGCCCTCAAGCACTACCTGCTTGCGACGTACCCTGATTACTTCAATGTCCGGTTTCATCACAGGGGAATTACTGATTTTTTTACTTTTAAATTCGGTTAATGTATTTTCAATTTCATCAAGGTCTGTTTTTATTGAATCAATCTTTTCAGTTTTACGAGTTGGAGATGGTTCTAGCTTCAGGGGCTTCGGGGGCAAAGGAGGTGAATTAGCCGATGGTGATTTACTCTTTTCTTTATCACGAAATTTTACCAAATCACGTTCCAGCTCTAGTAGTTCTCTTTGGAGGGTATCTAGAGCAGTTTCCCTCCCACTTCGCATCGTTGTCTCGGTTTGGGCAAATGCATCAACCAAACTCATTGCAAGCAGGAGAGTTTGGAAGGAAAAGTTGTTAAGAGGAGTTTTTTTAATGCTGTAAATCATTGTTTCTCAATTCTGACCAATCCTTTTTTTTCTGCGTAATACTCAATGGAGATGCCTTCCGACGATTGAACGAAAAGGCGTATGCAATTTGCTGAAATTTGTCCCGACTGAAGGCGCACCTTGGATGAGACGTTGCTGACTACGGAATAGTTCTCGGGGATGGCGGAGGCATCCATCCAGCTTTTCCATCCTGCTTCCGGAATGGAGGGGAGGAAGGGTTGGATAAGATCGACGGATTGTTGATTTCGAGTCTCTCTCATTATCCAGATAGTACCCTTTCTGTCGCGTGCGAGCCATCTAGTTGTCCAGAAACCGTTGATTGGGGTGGCGTTGATCACGAGGCAATCGACCTCGTTGACATTTTCCGTTTTTGTCGCCT
>PCBO01000061.1 GCA_002730975.1 Opitutia bacterium | reverse complement strand
GTGTCGAGATCCTTGATCAGTTTGTATTCCTGTTGCACGATGGCTATGTCGTGAGGCGGACGTGGTTTGGAAAATTTGAAGACCAAAAAGGGATCTTTTCTCTCGATTGCTTTTTCTCCTCCGCTTTTCAAATGTCCGGATAGATCCGCTCCCTCGACCCGTGCGGGGATTTTCTCCGCCGCTTCGACCAGGCTTAACACGGTTGGAAAAAGATCCGTACCCACGACGGGGGATGAGGAATGCGAACCGCCCTGAATGCCGGGCCCGCGAACGATGAAGGGTACGCGTATTCCGCCCTCGCTTACGTGATACTTGTGGCTTCGCTGGGGGAATGCTTTGTGAAATCCTCTTTGGGCGACCGAGTTCTTAAAGTCTCTCTTTGACTCGTAGCCATTGTCAGCGGTATAAAAAACATAGGTGTTGTCCGCGATGCCCAGTTCGTCGATCTTGTCGAGCACCATGCCGATCCCGGTATCCAGATTCTCGTTCATCGCAGCCCAGAGCGGATCCTTGTGATGCTCTGTCGCCTTACCTGCGTAATCGGTCTCGTACTTTTGGATCGTCTCTGGCAGTCCTTGGTATTTCAGGTGGTCGGCGTAATGGGAAACCTGCAGGAAAAATGGCCTGCCTGCCTGCACCTGCTTTTCCATGAACTCGTTACTCTTGCGGCTAAGGTCAAAAATCATCTTGGGATCTTTCGATTTCTTCGAATTGCCGGCGCCGTTCCCGTTTGCACCGTCGTTGATCTCATACCCCAGTGCCTCGGGCGATCTGCCCATGTGCCACTTGCCAAAGTGCGAGCAAACGTATTCGGGACAGGCCTTCTTCAATACGTTGGCCAATGATTCGGCGTCGGTCGCGTTCCAGTTCCGAATTCCATCGGCCCCCCAGATCCCGAGGCTGGCCGGACTCCGGCCGAATTGAATGGAGTGGCGGGTGGGCGAACAAGTGGGGGCAGGAGAATAGGCTTGCGAGAACCGCATGCCTTGAAGAGCCAGCTTCGCTAGGTGCGGCGTCTGGAAGTAGGTGCTGCCTGATGCAGGGTCGTTAGGGTCCGCCCGAACGGATAAGGCGTTCCAGCCCTGATCATCCGCGAGAATGAAGACGAAATTCGGTGGCGTGTGCTTTCCCGGATCGGCCTTGGTCATGGACAGCAATCCGAGCCAGAGGCAGGTGGTCATTTGTGGGATGAATTTCATTTAAAGTTATAACATGATGGTGGCATCTGGTATTCTCGCGATCTTTTTGATCGATTGACAAGTAAACTCAGACCATACCCTTAGCCATGATTCATCGATCTCTGCTTGTTTCAATTTTAATTTCCATAGTCCCTGGTTTCCTCTCCGCCGACGAGGGAGTCGGTCACCAACATCCCAAAGGTGAAGGACTCAAGGTTTTGTCTTTTTCAGGAACGGGCTGGTATCGTCACCCCGAAACCGCAGCTATCAATCGCTGGCTGGTCTTATTGGGAGACAAGAGAGGTTTCGACGTCGACGTTTCCGAGGATGGCAAGGATTTGCGCCCGAAACAAATCTCCCGCTATCAGGTAATCATCCTCAACAACGCCAACGAATTGGTCACTATATTGTCTGAGGATGAAAGGAAGTCGGTCGAGGACTGGTACGCCGGCGGCAAGGGCATTGTCGCCCTGCACGCTGCTCTCGTGCACCAGCAGGACTGGAAATGGTTGAGCGATCTAGGCGGCTGCGATTTCGATAGTGACTCCGAATACTTGAAGGCCAAGGTTGTGGTCGATCCTGCCGCCAAGGAGCATCCCGCAGTTCAAGGTCACGGAGATTCCTTCTGGTACACCGCGGACTGGACCAACCATACGCAAACGGTGACCGGTCTTCCCGGTTTTCATGTCTTGCTGCGGGTCGACGAGACCACCTACGACCCTGTACGCGACTTCTTCAAGAAACGTAACGGTAAGGCCATGGGCAAAGACCATCCCGTGGCTTGGATCAACGAGAACGGTGGAGGTCGCTTTTTCTACACCGAACTGGGTCATGACGTTCGCAGCCTAGACACATCGTTTGGCCGCCGTCACGTAACGGAAGCTGTTCGTTGGGCCGCGGGTCTCAAGGCAAAGAAGCAGCCTTGACCTAGTTCTGACCGAGTTCGACTTTTTTCTTTTGAATGCTTGGATTTACTTTGCTCCTTACTTTGAATTTATTTTCTCTTCTTTGCATGAAATCCTTCTTCTGCTTTTTCTCCTTCTTCGCCCTTACGTTTTCCGTTTCGGCTAATCTAACCAATGTGGTTCTCGTCATGGCCGACGACCAAGGCTGGGGGCAGACCGGATATTATAATCACCCCGTCCTCAAAACTCCCAACTTAGACGCCATGGCCGCCAATGGCTTGCGGTTCGATCGCTTCTATGCGGGTGGTCCCGTATGCTCGCCTACTCGGGCCACGGTGCTGACGGGGCGTACCCACGACCGTACGGGTGTTTTCGATCATGGTTACGCCCTGCGCGACCAAGAGAAGACCATTGCCCAAGCCATGAAGAAAGCAGGCTATGCCACCGGTCACTTCGGAAAGTGGCATCTCAACGGGTTGCGGGGCCCCGGCGTACCTATCCTCCGCGACGACTCCCATGGTCCAGGTGCCTTCGGGTTTGATAGTTGGCTTTCCGTGACCAACTTTTTCGACCTTAATCCCGTCATGAGCAGGCAAGGAGAGTTCGAGGATTTCAAGGGCGACTCTTCCGAGGTCATTGTCGACGAGGCCCTGCAGTTCATTACCAAGAAAACCAAGGCCAAGAAACCTTTCTTCTCCGTGATCTGGTACGGCACCCCGCATAGCCCATGGATGGCAGAGGAGGTCGACCAAAAGCCTTTCGCCGCACTTACGGAGAAGGCCCGAAAGCACTATGGTGAACTGGTCGCCATGGATCGTAGCATAGGCGCTCTTCGAAAGGGTTTGCGTGACCTTGGCATCGAGAAGGACACCCTCTTTTGGTTTACAAGCGACAATGGTGGCCTTCCCGGCTTCAAGCCGAGCACCACCGGTGGTTTGCGTGACTTCAAAAGCTCGATGTACGAGGGAGGTCTTCGGGTGCCCGCGATCATCGAATGGCCTACGGGTATTCCCAAGCCTCGCATTACCAATCATCCGGCCGGTGCCGTTGACATCTTTCCGACCATTGCGGAAGTCGTGGGTTTGCAGGAGTCCTCCATGCTGCAACCTCAGGATGGATTGAGCTTGGTGCCTTTGCTTGAAAAAGAAATCGGGCCTCGGAAAAAGCCTTTGATCTTTCGTAGCCGCGCCCGGATCGCCGTTGTCGACAACGACTGGAAGCTTCTCTCCATGCCCAAGGGCAACGCCCGCAAGCTTGAGCTTTACAATCTCGCCGAGGACACTGCCGAGTCCTCCAATCTCTTTGGCGAAAAACCGGAGGTCTCCCGGTCACTTCGTCGAAAACTGACTGAGGCTCGCTCATCCATCGATGCAAGTGTGGCGGGAAAAGATTATCCGAGCAAAAAAGTGAATCGTCAACCGCCACGCATTTTCTGGACCGAGGTGGATGCCTACAAACCTTACTTCAAGGACTGGAAGAAACGCCCCGAATATGAATCGCGCCTCAAAAAATTCTAGGTTTGCTGATTTTTCGCGTTTAAAAATCCAGATGCCGATATCACAATGAATCGTTTGTTTTGCAGTTTCCTTATCCTAGCTGTGTTTACGCCGGGTGTTTACGCTGAGGATTCCCCTGCGGTAAAGTCCATCAAAGAGATCGGTGGTGTGATTTTTCCTCTGTCAAACGGAGAATTGGAGGTCGAGTTTCATTTGAGGGGGCGCGATTTGATGACTGACAAGGGTCTCGAACTTTTGCCTTCGTTGGGTAAAGTGGTCTCACTTAACCTGCGCGACACCCGAATCACGGGGGCAGGTCTTGTCCACTTGAAGAAGTTGAATGGGCTGCGACGTCTTCATTTGGAACGAACACGGGTGGATGATGCGGGCATCGCTCATCTTGCCGGCCTTATCCGGTTGGAGTATCTCAACCTGTACGGCACCGGAATCGGTGACGAAGGACTAATCCATCTGGAAGCTCTTAAGAATCTCAAGCAAATCTATCTTTGGCAAACGAAGGTGACGGACTCAGGAGCCAAAAGACTGCTGAAGGCTTTGCCTGATCTCCGCTTGTCGCGAGGAGTCGTTTTGGCCGAGCTGATGGCAACGAATAAAGCGAAGCCGAAACCTGAGCCTCAAGAGGTATTGAAGTGGATTCCTGCAGGTGAGGCCAAGCCGCCCAAGTCCCGCCCCGGGTCTTTTATTTACGTGAACTTCGAAAATAAGAGAAGCCTGGCCGTGAAGCTTTATTGGGTCGAGTACGGCGGCGGATTGAAGCTCTACGGGGAAATCGAGGCGGGAGCTACTCGACGGCAAACCACTTACTCCGACGCCTCTTGGTTGGTGACGGATTTATCGGACAAGCATCTCGGGCATTTCCGCACAGGCCTAAAAGAGGCAATTGCCGTCATCCCCTAGGATAGGCTTGCGAAATTCACGCCAATCAGATTTTATTTCTATCATGGATGGTGGTGGTAAAGAGAAATGCTGAGCTTGCAACATTCGCGGCGTGATTTCTTGCGATCCGGGATCGGGTTGGCCGGATTGACACTCCCCACTTTTTTCAAGGCTCAGGCGGCTTCGGGCCTAAACCGAACGCGCAAGGCGAAGTCCTGCATCATCATTTACACTTGGGGTGGTATGAGCCACTATGAATCGTTTGATCCCAAGCCGGATGCTCCGGTCGAGGTGAGAGGTGAGTTCAAGCCTATTGGCACCGCTACGCCGGGCATTCAGTTTTGCGAGCATTTGCCGCTCTTGGCTCGGCATTCCGATAAGTTGGCCATCGTGCGCTCCGTTCATCACACGCAGGGAGGCCACCAGCAAGGCATGTACGTTACCTTGACCGGTCATGATCCCAAAGGTGGAATCAAGGCAAAGAGCCGTCAAAACTGGCCGTCTCTTACGTCCATGCTCTCGCGTTTTCATAATCCTGCCATCGGTACCCCTGCCGCCATTCGCATGCCTTACTCGATGTACGACAATGGCACCCAGATGGCCGGGGAAGGAGCGGGTTGGCTCGGTTCGAATTACGATCCTATCCTGCTTCGCACGCCCTCGGGAAAGGCTTATGGTGGAGTAAATCGTTTTACCGACCGCGAGTTAAACCTGAAGCTCAACGTTCAAGAGCACCGCGTCAGCAACCGAAACTCATTGCTGGAGCAAATGGACCATGATCTCGGTCAACGCATCGGTTCAGACGTTGCCTATGATCAGCTCGATCATTTTCGTCGTATGGCGGCAGACATGCTCATCGGTTCTCCCGTGAGAGACGCCTACGACCTCGATAAGGAAGATCCTCGTATTCGGGAGATGTACGGCGACCACATGGGTGGCCAAACCTTGCTTCTTTCGCGTCGTCTGGTCGAGGCGGGAGTTCCCGTCGTGCAGGCTCTTTGTTCCGCTAGCGACCTTGCCGGAGGCGGTGGTGACAACTGGGATACCCACAGGGGTCACTTTCCGAAGATGAAGGATCGTCTCCTCCCCGTATTCGACCGTGGCGTTTCCGCCCTCCTCACTGACCTCGAGATGAGAGGGATGCTGGAGGAGACTTTGGTTGTATTTCTCACCGACTTTGGTCGTACGCCCAAGATCAACAATAATGGTGGTCGTGACCATCATCCCGGTGTCTACTCTCTTGCCTTGGCAGGTGGCGGCATTCGAGGTGGACAGGTATATGGTTCAAGCGACAGCAAGGGAGCCGAACCCGGTTCATATGCCTGCACTCCCGCAGACGTGCACGCTACCGTCTATCAAGCTATGGGCATCGACCATCGTACGGAATTGTACGATCAGCTCGACCGTCCTTTCCAAATTTGCGACGGGGAGCCTCTGCCGCTTCTTTAGGAATCTTTCCATTTGCTGCGGGAATTTTAGGCTTTCCCGTTCCTCTATTCTCTTGTCGGCAGAATAAATCGCGCTAAGTTTTTCACTTATGTATTTTCCCCTCAGATCTGTCTTTGCCTTGGTGCTCTGCTTACTGTCCCTCCCGCTTTCACGCTTGGTCGCCGAAACGGATAAACCGCATGCTGTTTTAGTCGTGGGTACCCTGCATTACTCCCCGGAATTGACTATGCCGGTCTTTGCCAAGGAACTGGAACGTTTCGGTTTCCGAACCACGGTAGTCATGGGAAAGGGAAATCCCGAAAAGAAGACGCAAGACGTTTTGCCGGGGATCGAGGCACTTGCAGATGCCGATCTTGCGATCTTCTTCATGCGTTTCCTGAAGCTCCCGGATAAGGAGTGGAAGCCAATCGAAGACTACCTCAAATCGGGCAAACCGGTCATCGGGTTACGCACGGCAAACCATTCCTTCAAGTATCCCAAGGATCATCCACGCTACGAGTGGAACGATGGTTTTGGCCGACGCGCCTTGGGTACCCCTTACATCGTTCATCAGGGAGGAACGACCGACATAAAGGTGAATCCCGCAACCAAGAGTCACCCTGTCATGACCAACGTCGAGAAGTCCGAATGGGTTTCCCCGGGGACTTTGTATCTGGCCCGTTTGGAAAAGGGTTGTATCCCTCTGGCGTCAGGAATCGGCAAGGGGCGTGCCCGATTACTGAAAAAGAGTTTCGGTGAAATCCAAGTAAAGGAATACGAAACCGCGGTCGTGGCTTGGGCTTGGGAGAACGAATGGGGCGGAAAGGTGTTTGGAACTTCCTTTGGGCATCCGGGTGACTTTGCCGAGGAATCATTCAATCGCATGCTGGTGAACGCCTGTCACTGGGCAGTCGAAAAAAACCTGCCCGCTGCGGATCCAAAGATTACCACTTGGGAAATCGAGCGGGTCGACAAAAAAAAGAAAAAATAAAGTCGGCCGGATGCCGGCGAGGAGTTATTTCTCGTCGGAGTAGGCCTTGATCGAGTCGACCTTCAGTTCGAACGGCCCATCTTTCTTATCGTAGATCATCAAGGTTACGCTGCGGATCTTGTCCTTCTTCAGCGGATAGCGTTCCTTTGGCAGTCGCATGCCACGCCAACTAGCAGACATCGATGAAAAGGGGATTTTCGCGACCTGCCAGCCCTTGGCATCCTTGTTGGTCTCGAAGTCCGTACGGTAGGAGGCTGTGCTGCGATCCATGCGCACGCCACACATGAAAGTGCGCCCGTCTCCCTTGAATCGTATGATGAATCCGTCCTTGTCTTCCAGTTCGAGGTCCATGGGCTTGGTTCGGATCGACGAGAAGCCACCTCCGTTGGTGTTGGTCGAGCCGGAGAAAATCAACTTGTCCTTCTTGAACGAGAAGCCGCCCTTGGAACGTCCGCCCATGACATTGTCGTTCACCACGGTCCATTGTTCCCCCGGGTTTTCTTCCGAGAAATCAAACAAGGTGTCTCCCGCGGTTTCCTTCTTGCCCTTGTCTTTTTTCTTGGCTCCTTCAGCTTCGGAAACGAAAGACAGTGGCATAGATCCAATCAACAAACCGCTCAAGGCGATGGCGAACATTTTTGTTTTCATTAAACTAATGTATCCGTTGCGGGATCGGGGGCAAGTCCATGTGGCATTTCTTTTTTAATAATCTGCTTTCAACCTTTCTGTTTCCTCATTATTCCCAACAGTTTCCCTTTATGTCCTTTTTACGACCATTACCCCTTTTGATTCTGGCTTTTTTCCAGCTGGCCTCCGCCTCCGCCGAGTCGTTCATTCGTCCGGGCGACCGAGTGGCCATCCTGGGCAACACCTATGCCGATCAGTTGCGTATTCATGGCTATTTGGAAACTCTTCTCCTGCAGCGCTCCGGGGACGAGCCGGTCTCGGTTCGGAATCTGGGGTGGGGCGGTGACCTGATCCAACTCCGCGAT